>CAJOGG010000076.1 GCA_905234205.1 uncultured Synergistales bacterium
TGTATAAATCAGTTTGTTTCTTCAAGAATAGCTGAAGGTGAACGACTTCAGAAGGATCTTGTTTCAAAGATGGACGAAATGATTGTGCTTGTAGATAAGCTGGAAAAATTCCGGGCATTGCTTAAGGGGTGGTGAACGTTACAAAAAATCCCGGCTATTACACCGGGACTCTATGATAATTATTTCTTGCCTTTGAATTTTAATGCTAACGATAACGCAAATAAACTTAACAATGACATTCCAGAATTACAGCCGCTATCAGAACCACCCGATGTTGTGCTGCTGCTCTTATTGCCTGAAGTGTCGGTGTCGTCTGTGGTACCTGTTGTTCCGTTTGATATAGGATTGTCCTTGTTATATTCTGTGCTTCCAACAGTGAGGGTATATTCTCCGTAGTTAACGTCGTCGGCATCTTCAACAGTGATTGATGAGATTGTGGAGTCAGCCGTAAGAGTCAATTTAGAGCCCTTCTCAACTGTTACAGAAACATTTCCTGCCGCGCTTGCATGAACGTTTGAAGTAGTTGCTGTAGTAGGATTAATTGCGCCCTTGAATGTTGAGCTATTGGCCAAAGTCATTGTGAGCGATGATGAAGAATCTACAAGCACATTGCCTTCGATAGCTTGAGCACTAGCATTAAGAGTAACTGTGCCACCGTTTGATCCCCAATTTTGATGAGCAGCTCTCAAGAAATTTCCTGACGAGTCATTATTTGTAATCGTTACGCCGTTAAGAGTTATAGTGGTCGTTGTGTTGGTTACGCAGAAAATATCGCCAGTGCTGTTTGTGATTTTACCACCCGTCATCTTGAACGAAGAACTTCCGTCTGACGCGTCGCCCGACATTGATTGATAGATCAAGATAGCTTGATGAGTCGAGTCTTGGCCGTTGAGTGTTGTGTGCTTTGCTGTGAGATTCGAGTTAGTCAACGTTACAGAGTTTCCACCCTCAATAACAACGCCTTGTGCTATATTGCCAGTTAAATCCGCCCCAATCACTGTAATATCAGCAGTTGAATAAATTGCTGGTGAACCTTGGCCGCTTGTCTCGTAAGTTCCGCCATTAACGGTTATAGTACCGCCGCCTTTGTCCGAACGAATAGCCGCAGATGAGCCGCCTGAAGTTGTGATTGTGAGATTGTCAGCACTGATTATGCCGCCACCAGTTACCATAATTCCACCGGAGTTGTTTTTGTTCGTTGTGATCGTAGCGTCCGAAATTATGATCTTAGTTCCATCACCTGAACCTCCACCATACGAGAAAACCGCATTGCCATATTTTGCATCACTTGAAATTTTCGTTGAAGAGCCTGTGATTGTTAATTGTGATTTATTGCTTGCATATACTGCCGCGTTAGTGCCTTTGAAGTCGTAATCGTCACTTTGTCCGGAGGGTGAGCCTGTTTTTGTAACGATGATGTCTGAATACGACGCGTTGCCAGTTGTGAGTTCCAAAGCGTGTTTTCCAGCCTCTGATGCAGTATATGAACCACTAGCCCAAGCTACTCCCGTCAATAAGGTTGTACAACATGTGATAGTTAATAAGACTAGAATACGAAGACGAAGCATTCGCATGATATAAAACCTTTTTTCTCTATTATTTGTTATTTGGATATAGTTTTGCGATAACGTCATCAGGAATTTCAAAGTGTTGGTAATCTTTCGCGCTTTTCCAACTTCCGCCCCACTCAAAGCCCTTCGCGATAAAGAGTTTGTAGCATAAATCATTCTCATCAATCTTATACGGGAAATTCTTCGTGCGGTCAATGTATTCTCCGGCTGTAGCTGGCTCCAAAATTCTCTTGCCGTTCACAACTTTTGTGTAAGGGTTATAGAGCGTATTAATATCGACTGCTAGGCCAAGACCATGTTTGGAAATTTTCGTTGTGTGAGATATGAACCTGAAATTGAAGCTTGAGGAATTATTGTCGCGCATTGAGAGTTCATCATCGGCGTTATATTCGTCAACGAGTCTAATTTTCTCGATCGGGTAATCTGCGTCATAGAGTGCCTTGAAAATTTCGATTACGTCCTTCGCGATGTAAGCATTGCAGATCATTTCGCCCTCATGTGTATTGCCGGCCAAGTCCTTGTGAAGAACATGCAAGTATCTCAAGTCCTCGCGTGGGAGTGTGCAATCGTCCTTGAATGATTTTCCCTGAATGCGTGCAAAAATTTCGTCGTCAATCTTTGTAACGTAAAAGCCTCCGTTCTCTTCAGCGTACGAAGCTGACACTAGTAACATAATAATGAATATTGTTAGTAAATATTTTGTCATAAAGTTTTTCTCCTTTACATAATAAAAATCCCGGCAATGATTATCTCACAACCGGGACTAATATATTACGATGATTGCATAGAATAAATTATTCTGCTGTAGCTTCTGGTGCTGGCTCCTCAACTGGTGCCGGGGCGTTGGCTGCGGCAACATCGGCTAAACTCTTCTCAAGTGAACTTGCAAGGCCGTTAGTAGCGTTGTCAATTCTCTTGTAAAGGTCGCGTACTCCCTGCATAGCAAGCACATCGCTGAAGAATGAATTATCGTAATTAATGATAGTCATTCCGCCTTTCTCAAGGATAGCTTTGTTGCTCTTGTCGATCTCCTCGAGTCGGGGGCGCATTTCCTGTAATGCTTCTGCGACTGCTTTATCTAAGACTGCCTTATGTTCGGGCTTGAGGGCCTTATAAAGTTTGTCGTTGATGCAGATCTGATTGCAATAGAGAATATGGTTAGTGCAAGCTAAATACTTCTGAACTTCTTCAAAGTGTGCACCTACGCATGTATCTGCCGCGTTCTCTTGAGCGTTGACTGTTCCGTTCTGTAACGAGATATAAAGCTCTGCCCATGCTAACGGTGTCGGCTCTGCTCCTATTGCTGTCCAGAAGTCCATGTGGTTTTTGTTCTCCATTGTACGAATCTGAAGACCTTTGAAGTCGGAGAGAGTCTCTAAATTTTTGTTGGCCGTCGCAAGTCTGTATGTAGCGTTCTGCATGAAACCTAACAGGTGTAAGCCTGCCTTCTCATAAGCTGCCGACATTTTGCGGTGGAACTCTGAATCGCCATTCAAAACTTTGTCAATCGTATCGCCGTCGTAACGTGCAAACACCATTGGAAGATCGAACACTGCAACTTCAGGAATGAATGACACTACCGGAGCCGTTTGGCACAACATTATCGCTATGTAACCTTTTTGGGCCTGACGTAATAAATCTGCGTCTCCTCCGAGTTCGCCGTTGGGGAAATAATCAATCACGAGTCCTGAATTAGCTGCTTTGACTTTCTCCTGAACTAACTGCACGAAAACTTGGCCGGCCGCTCCCTTTGCTGTGGTGTCAGCTGTAACAAGCCACGTCTCGTCAAATTCCGACGCACCATAAGCGCATGAACTCAACGCAAGAACCAACACTAATAGGGCAATAATAAATTTTCTCATAACTCTTTACCCTCCTAATATACAAGCCATGTGCTTATCGCAGGTAAGTAAACGATCATTGCTAACGACAGCAAGAACGCAACGATAAACGGGAATGCATGTGCCGCAACGTCCATGGGGTTATCCTCTGAAATATTTCCAGCGACGAACAAGTCAAGACCGAATGGAGGTGTAGCAAGTCCGATTGATAAGCAGCATACAAGAACAACACCGAAGTGAACTTCATCAACGCCAAGCAACTTAACCGCAGGAAGAAGAACAGGAGCAAGAATGATAATTGCCGGGCCTGTATCCATGATCATACCCAAAATCAAGAATATAACCGTGCAGACGCTAAGCACTGAATACGGACTGCTGAAATTGTTGAGAATGAAATCCTGTACCGCTGAAGTTGCATGTGTGAGTGATAAGACTCTTCCGAACGCTGTAGCAAATGCTAACACGAATGCTAATCCGCCATAAGTCTTTACGCTGCTGATTAAGAATGCTGGTAACGCTCTGAACTTTATTGTACGCTCAATGAACAAGCAAACGATAATAGCATAGAAGACTGAAACGACTGCTGCCTCTGTCGGTGTGAAGAAGCCCGTGTAAATTCCGCCGAGAATGATGATCGGACACATTAAAGCCCAGAACGAATCTTTGAACAACGGCCAGAAACCATGTGCGCTGATCTCGTCAAGACGTTCTTTAATCTTTGCTTTGTCTTCACCTTTTGTTGCGCAATAGAAAACTGCGTAGAGCATCAAGAATAAGCCGATAAGAATGCCAGGGAATACGCCGCCCAAGAATAACTTACCAGTTGAGACTCCTGTAGCTAATGAGTAAAGCACGAACGGAATCGAAGGAGGAATTATGACTCCCAAGCCTCCCGCTACTGCGATTAATCCGGCCGCCCAAGTCTTGTTATAGCCAAGGTCAACCATGAAGGGAACGCACATAGCTCCGACTGCTGCTGTTGTTGCAGGGCCTGAACCTGAAATTGCTCCGTAGAATAAGCACGTTAAGACGACCGCGCAAGGAACTCCACCTGTGAATCTTCCGACGAAATAAGCGAAGAAGTTGAAGAGTTTTTTGGAGATACCGCCTTCAGCCATGATAACGCCGCCTAAAATGAACAACGGGACAGCAAGAATCGGGGTTGAGTTAGCTCCGCTTAAAGTGTTGTCGATGATCTGGGGAATAACGCCGCCACGAGCCATCATTAAAATCGGTGCAACTGATCCAAGAATCATACTTACGCCGATTGGAATCGATAAAATTATCGCAACAAGGAATACAACGAATACTACTAATGCTGCCATTTACTTAACCCCCTCTGCTCTAAGTCCTGCTTCAGCTTCAGCCTTTGCATCAAGTTGTGTTTGCTCAAGCGTAGTAAGTTCCTTGACGTTGAAATTCTTAATGTGTACGCAAAGCATTTGTATAGCTCTTAACGTTCCAAGCACGAAGCCGCCCAACGCTACAGCGTATAGCCACCACATCGGCCAGTTCATAGCCGGGGAAGTTTCAGCCTTTGCTCCCTCAAGCATTGTACCTGCTGACCATTTAAGGCACTCGATCGAATGATACGCAAGCAACGCCATTGATACAGCTACGATAATATCAACGCAGAGATTGATAACCTTGCGCAATTTTTGGGGCAATAAGTCAAGCACGACGCTTACTCTTAACATATTGCTCTTTCTGATCGTGTAGGGCAACGAGATAAACACGCTCATGATCCACATAAAGCGCGAAAACTCTTCTGCCCATGTCAACGACTGAATGAACGGAATTTTTCTGACGACAACCTGAAGCATCATTACGCACGCTATCAGGATTAAGAATATGACCATTAAGCACTCTTCGAAATGCTCATCAAGCCACTTAAACATGTAATCAATTCCTCCTTACTATTCTGCTTGAGACGCTATTAAATCTTTTGAACGTCCCGCCCTTAATACATAACTATCCATTCCATGCCCTAAAAGCTCGCTGACCTTGCGTGACAAAGCCATGACCTTAAGCACGTCAATTCCCGTGTAAATATTCATCTCGTCCATCATGTTAATAACGTCTTCGGAAGAGATATTGCCAGCCGCACCAGGAACGAACGGACAACCGCCCAAACCTCCGAATGAAGCATCAAATTGAGTCATTCCAGCCTGCATTGCCGCAACGATATTAGCTATAGCTACTCCGCGAGTGTTATGGAAATGAAGCCACCAAGTTGCCTCGGGATATTTTTCGCGAACATGCTTGCAGAGATCATAAACTTGATTCGGAACTGCTTGGCCTGAAGCGTCGGATAATGAAATTTCGTTGATACCAACTTTCAAATAAGCCTCGATTATCGCGTCAACGTCCTCAACTGGTGTACGTCCTTCCCATGGTGAAGCAAATGGCATTGAGATTGAACCGGATATAGCGATTTTGTTCTCGTTGGCAGCCTTCACACAATCAGCAAACCCCGCGACGCTCTCTTCTGGAGTCCTGTTGAGATTCTTAAGGTTGTGCATACGACTTGCGGAAACGTTCAACTTAACTTTTTTGCAGCCACATTCAACAGCTCTTTGAACGCCTCTGACATTCGGGATCAATGCGCGTAACTCTACGTCCTCGGGAATTTCGCCAATACGCTTGAAAATTTCATCGGTGTCAGCCATTTGCGGGACTTTTTTCGGGTGCATGAATGAACCGACTTCTACAACTTTATAGCCAGCGTCAATAATGCCTCGTAACAACGCGATCTTATCATCAGTGGAAGGGATAACCTTCTCGTTCTGAAGGCCGTCCCTCAATCCCACTTCACAAATTTTTACTTTCTCGGGTAAGTTCATCATCGTTGATTAAAATATTCCGTTATCAGCAAAATATTTCTTGGCAACTTCAAGACAACGTTTCGCATGACCAGCAACCCCGCGCGCCTGAATCTCTTTGAGGTTAGGAAGTTCGATTGACAACGGTATCTCCGGCATTGCCTTAATCATGTCAGCGATCTTTACGTCCCCTTCACCAGGATAGAATCTTGCTTCACGGGCTGTGTACAGCATAAGGTCGTCTTTGATGTTATCAAGCACTGTGTCTTTGCACTCCGCGCCTTCTGGAGCTGGCCCATCACAAAGGTGAATGAAGTTGAAGTATTTGCGTGGTGTTCTTGCAAGCTCTGCACCAGTTACTCCGGCTCTACCTGCATGAAGTGTATCGACCATTACGAAAACGTTATCGCGGCCAAGGTCGTCAACGAGCGTAATATCTTCCTGTAAATTTCTGACTCCTGCCCACGGTAAGAACTCAATGTTGAATTTCAGTCCGAACTCTTTAGCCATATCTGCAACTTTTCCGGCTGTCTCTGTGTACCAAGCTCTATCACGAGTCCAAACGCTTCCGAGAACGTCTGTTGCTCCAAGTT
>CAJOGG010000077.1 GCA_905234205.1 uncultured Synergistales bacterium
AGATAAAAGACAACAAGATGAAGGACGAGGATAACTTGCCGGACGACAAAAACATGGAAAGCGTCACAATAAACGGGAATTTCTGGGACGGCCTCAATGATGAAGAGTTATTCATATACAGTTATTCATCACGCTATTCAATGGCGCAAAAGAAACTTTCTGTAGCTGAAGCCGGTTATTTATCTCGTCAATTGGCTGAAAAACTTTACGAGTACACTGTCAACACTCACGACTGCGGGACAACTGAAGGACTTGAAATTTCGTACTCTCATGAAGAAGATCGCCTCTTAATTAACGGGGAAATCTTGCCAACTCTTGGAATTATGAGGGACCTTGAACGCGTTTTATGGGGAAGAGTCTTAGTGGGTCAAGAACATTGCATTAGTTCCAACGAATTAGAATCTATACTGGCTTCTCTCAAGAAAGGCGAAAAATTTATCGTGCGCTCTCCGTTTTGTTGTCATGAACGTGAAAATGGTCATGTATGTGCTTTGTGTTATGGCGCTGATGTTGCAACCAGACCTTACGACAAGCCCGAACCTGTTTACGAAAATTTCGCGGCTGGATTAACTGCGGCTCAAGCTATAGGCGAACGGGGCACACAACTTGCTATGAAACGCTTTCACAACGTCGGAAGCAATTCAACAAGTCCGATACAGGCTATACGAAAATTACTAGTAAAAAGTGATGACGCTTCAATCGCCCAAATACTTAACGAAATTCTCACGATTGAGGCACACAAGGCTAACAAAGAGCTCCCGCAATCATTGATACATTTTGAGATCGCAGCAGCTTACAAGAATCCCGAAGCCCTCAACGAAAATTATCTCTCTCAAATAGCCGGTGAGAAAATTTCGCGACTGTTAATGAAAAAAACTGATGAAGTTTTCAAATTTCACGACAGCTTGACCACAATCAAGAGCCGTTTGTTATGGGAAGGAGAAGTAAATTAGCATGGAACTTAAACAACGACAACGAGCCAGTACAAAACATTCATTGCGTGAACAAATTCGTAACCGCGGATATTCTTACGTTGATGACAACACAGATATTGATGAAATCGAATTAACGCCGGAAGATTATGATGACGCACCATATGAAGCTGATGATTTATCGGACTATGAAGAAAGTGAAGAACGTCAGGACGATATACACGTGTCAAAACGTTCAGGAGTCCAACCTATATGGCTGTTATATGAGGGACAAATTTTATGGGCGACTTCAAAATTTGGTACGAGGCTTGCTGAAAAAGAATACTTGAGGCGGCGTCTTCAGTTGCTGCTGAATTTTCTCAAAGGTCAATTTCCCGATAAGAGCTATGATGAGTTGCTGTTGAGTCTTCAAGGCTTCTTCGTCCGTGATAACGATAACGAGGAGGACTCCGCATATTGGCTCGAGTCGCTGAAGAACGTTGGAATTATTTACTGTGAAGGTCATATTCTCGCGCTAAAAAATTTCAGAGCCGGCAAAGGTGAAAGCAAGAGCAGGGGATTAGTAAGACTCCCAAAATATCTTGAGTATCTATGGTTGGAACGTGAACTCATGAAACCCGAAAACATTTCGGATAAGCCATTTTCATGGACAAATTGTCAACACTGGCTGCTTGATGGTCTAAAAAGTTTTTGCAAGGAGATTAACGAATTTTGCGCTACACTTGATAACCTCAAACACGATAAAAATACACATGGACTTGCCCTGAAACAGGTTGAATTTGGCTACATGAAATCAACATTACAACGCAAGAGGCTCAAGGAGTGGGCACAATGGTGGGATAAGAAGGAGAGAAAATGACGTACGATATTAATATTTGTTTTGCTTACAAGACTAAGAACGAAGCCGAACAAATAAAATTATGTAGGACTCTGCTTGATGAAGTTATTAAGCGACTAATGCAGCAAGGCAAAACAGAATTTGATTCACTAGGCAAAATTAAAGATGCCAATGATATTTACAACGCTGATTTCATAATTGGCAATTCTTCGCACCCCGACTTTCAGGTAAGTCATATAGATACAAATGAGCAAATCCTTGTGCGTCCTATTCCTGCGGTTGTATTGTTGAGCGATGATAACTGGGACAAAAACGTTAATGCAGTCTCAAGAAATCCTTTGTATGATGTTAGAGCAATATTCAGAGCCTCAAGACTTTTAAGAGAGTCTCCAGACTTGGAAGAGTTCGGGCAATTTTCGGAAGTTATCAAGAATTTGCTGCGTGCGTGATGTCGGTTGATGAAGAGTTAGCCGTGATCGATAATTTTTTTGCGGCTAAGAATAAAAAAGCTTATAAAATTAAGCGTGCAGCGATGCAGAAAATGGCTAGGAAATACAAGGACGCGTTGTTATCTCTGGACGATCCTATTTTGCGTAAACTTCGAGGCACTATACGAGAATCACTTGACTTAAAGAAACGCTGCATAGAAATAAAAAACTTTTTCTGGAAAAATATTCCTGATAACGTAAATTCTTATCGAGTTCCTTCCGTGTTACTTTTGGGAGAAACGGGCTGCGGAAAATCTTTGCTATCAAGTATAGCTGCTAATGTCATTATGCCAGATAAAGAGCTGACCAAAATAAATATTTCCTCGTATAACAAAGAGTCGATTGATTTAATGCTATTTGGGGCTGAAAAAGGTTCATACACTGATTCTGATCGCGACAGAATGGGAGTATTCATTGGACATTGCGGCGAAGTTGTATTTCTTGATGAGATTGGGGATATGGATATTGAAACGCAGACGCATTTATTAACGTACATGGACAACGGTCAGGTAATGCCTCGTGGAATGACTAGCACAGTATGTTCGCCTTGTATCTTGATAGCTGCAACAAACAAAGACGTAAATAATGATTCAACTTTCCGCAAAGACATTCTGAATCGCTTTGAACATGTGATAAAAATTCCACCGATACGAGAGAGAAAACAAGATATGCGACTGCTAATCAGCATGCTTTTACAGAACGACAAATTGAATCCGCTCATAACAGATATTCAACATAAAGTGCAGCGAATAAGCCTTGACGCAATAAAATATCTTGAGGATCGTGAATACTCTGGAAATTTCCGGGAGCTAAAGTTTCGTATAAGTCAAGCAGTAAATAGCGCGTTCCTTGAAGGAAATTCATGCTTATGTCTACGACACTTTTTGTTAGCAAACGTTTAAGAGACAAGAAATGAGAGGGGCTCCCTCTCATAACTCGCTCGTCTATTTTCCTGATTTTCGACTTGAAACAACATCAAATATAACGGCAATTAAAAGCACTCCGCCTTTAACAACATACTGCCAAGAATCCGTTATGCCAATGATCGACATGCCCATGTTCAAGACACCAAGCAGCAATGCGCCAATTACAACTCCTCCAATCGTACCAACTCCACCATAAGCAGAAGCACCGCCTATAAAGCATGAAGCTATTGCGTCCATCTCAAAAGAGTTTCCAGTCTGTCCAGAAACAGAACCAACCCTTGCAAGACATAAAAGCCCGCATAATCCTGCTAGAAGCCCCATGTTAGCGTAGGCCATAAAATATACTTTGTTGGTGTTGATTCCGCTTAAACGTGTAGCCTTTTCGTTACCTCCAACTGCATAGAAATAACGCCCAAATGAAGTTTTTGACGTTATGAAATAGTACACGAGGCACACAGCAAGAACCCACACAAGCATTACAGATATTCCTTTATATTTACTGAGTTTATCGCAATACCATACGATCAAGGCACTTACTACCACGGCTTTTCCATAATCCATAAAGGCGTTGTTCTGTGGATAACCATTTTTCGCTTTGTTGGCTCTGGAACGGGCTATCATAACGAAAATTACGACTATAGCTATTGCGCCAACTACTAATGGCGACCATATATGCGGATTTGGAACAGGATTGGCACGTGTTGATATTACGTCGAGACCGGGAATATTAATGTACGACGTGAATAAATTTGTGAATGCTTTATCTTTAATAGGGACTGTCTTACTATCGAGAATAAGCCTTCCGATTCCTCTGAACACGAACATTCCAGCAAGCGTGGTTATAAATGGAGGTATACGAACGTAACCGATCCAATAGCCCTGCCAAACACCGACAAGAAGTCCAACAACGAGGCACACTATTATAGTGATATAAGCGTTCCAGCCTAAATTAGTTACAAGTACTGCCGCAAGCCCTCCGGTTAAACATATTACAGAGCCTACAGAAAGATCGATGTTGCCGCCCGTCAAAATACATAACAACATGCCGCACGCCATAACCAGAACATATCCATTCTGCAAAAGCAAATTTGACATGTTTTGAGCATAGAGCAGACGACCACCCGTTAAGAAACAGAACAGTATGAACACAGCAACAAGTGCAATGGTCATAGAATTTTTTGTTGCAAACTCTTTAATTTTTGCGGCGTTAGATTTATCAGCCATATAGAAATACACGCTCCTTTTATTAAATTAGGCTATCTTCTGGCTATCTCTAAGAATGTATCCCATGATTATTTCTTGGGTTGCTTCTTTAGCGTTTAGTTCAGCCAGTATTTTCCCTTCATTCATTACGTAAATGCGATCACACATGCCCAACAGCTCCGGCATTTCAGACGAGATCATTATTACAGATTTTCCTTGCTCCACCATACCGTTAATAAGGCAATAAATATCGTACTTGGCTCCGACATCAATTCCTCGTGTTGGTTCATCAAGAATTAAAATATCAGGCTCTGTGAACATCCATTTGCCTAATAATGCTTTTTGCTGGTTTCCTCCGGACAGGTTTCCGACTTTTTGTTCGATAGACGGAGTTTTTGTGCCCATTTCGTCCTTCATTTGTTCAGCGACCAGACGTTCTTTGTTCTCGTCAATAACACCGTTCGGGGCGATCTTATCCAGTCTTGCAAGCGTAGTATTCATTCGTATACTTTCGTTCAGCAAAAGGCCGTTAGTTTTCCTGTCTTCAGTAACATAGGCTAGCCCGGCATGTATAGCAGCTTCTGGAGTTTTTAGCACAGTTACTTTGCCGTTTAACATCAAAGTTCCCGTAATATTAGTACCGTAGCTTCTCCCGAAAATCGACATGGCAAGCTCTGTGCGTCCTGCGCCTTGGAGTCCCGAAAAGCCTATAACTTCGCCTTTGTGTACGTTGAAGGAAACGTTATCGACAACAGTTTTTTCAGGGTAAAGCGGGTGATGAACTGTCCAATCTTTTACTTCGAGTCCAACATCATTTTGAACATTATGAGCGCGTTCAGGGTATCGATCGTCCATTGGGCGGCCAACCATGCCTTTAATGATTCTGTCCTCGCTAAGATCGTCTACGCCTTTCGTGAGAGTCTCTATAGTGCTTCCATCACGGATTATCGTAACTTTATCAGCGCAATAGATTATTTCATTGAGCTTGTGTGTGATTATTATTGAGGTCAATCCCTGTTTCTTGAAGTCAATCAACAAATCAAGGAGCATTTTAGCTTCCTCATCGTTCAATGAAGAAGTAGGTTCGTCGAGAATTAAGAGCTTGACGTTCTTTGAGAATGCCTTAGCTATTTCTACAAGCTGCTGTTTTCCTGTGCCTATGTCTTTGATTAACGTGTGAGCAGATTCATGAAGGTTGACTTGCTTCATATGCTTTTCCGCTTCGGCATAAGTTTTGTTCCAGTCGATGACTCCTGCACTGTTCTGAAACTCGTTGCCAAGGAACATATTTTCACCGATTGAGAGCAATGGGATCAAAGCAAGTTCCTGATGAATGATGACTATATTTTCGGCCTCGGATTCTTTGAGCGTCTTGAATTTGCATAATTTGCCGTTGTAATAAATTTCGCCGGTGTAAGTTCCATAAGGATAGATCCCGGATAACACGTTCATTAATGTGGATTTACCTGCACCGTTCTCACCTATTAGGGCATGAATTTCCCCGCGTTCAACAACAAGATTGACATTATCTAGTGCCTTAACCCCGGGAAACTCTTTTGTGATGTTCTTCATCTCAAGAATTATATCTGCCAAACGCAATTCCTCCCTTCAAAAAATGGGCAGGGTATTGAATTTTTACCCCACCCGAAAATTTAATTTCCTCTAATCAGCTTGCTTATTTCGCTTTCAGATAACCATCTTCACCCTTGACATAGAGTCCAGTATCTACGAGATAATCAAGATTATCCTTTGTAACTACTGTCGGGACAAGAAGGAATGAAGGCGTGTAATGGCCGGGTGATGTGAAGTATGAAGTTGTATCATAAGCGCACTCAACAGGGAAGCTCTTTACAAGTTCCTCACCTTTGACTTCACCGTTAAGAAGAGCCTTCGAAACTTCGAGTGTAACAACTGCTTCATTAGCGACGTTCTTGTAAACTGTCATCGTTTGTTTTCCATCAACGATGTTAGCAAGGTTGGCGATGTCTCCGTCCTGTCCGGTTACGATAACGGCATTATCTCCAGCATAATCTGAATCAAGAGCTTGTGTTACACCGGCGGCTGTTGAGTCATTGTTGGCTAACCAGGCGTGAAGGATTGTTCCGTCAGCGTAATATGAGCCAAGAATATTTTGTGCACGTGCTAAAGCTGTATCGGTGCTCCACTGTGCTGTGGCAACCTGCTGGAAAGCTGTTTGTCCGGAGATAACTTTAAGAACGCCTGAATCAATGTAAGGTTTAAGAGTATCGAATCCGCCTCTGAAGAAATAGCCTGCGTTATTGTCTGCGGGGTCTCCTGCTGTGAACTCGATATTGAAGACTTTTCCGTCTGCGTTCTTGAGGCCAAGAGCTGCTTCGATGAATTTACCCTGCAAAACTCCTACAGTATAGTTATCGAATGAAATGTAGTAAGTAACAGCGTCATTACCGATTAAACGGTCATAAGCGATTACAGGGATACCGGCTTCAGCCGCACGATCCATAGCTGTGTTGAGGCCGTCGCCGTCGATAGCTGCAACGATGAGTAAATCTGCGCCCCAGCTGATCATGTTGTCGATGTCATTGACTTGCTGATCGTTCTTGTTGTCGGAGTAGGTGAGCTGTGTCTCATAGCCTGCCTGATCGAACTGTGCTTTGAGATATTCGCCGTCTCTGTTCCAACGTTCAAGGGACTGTGTGGGCATTGAGATACCGATCTTCTTGGCCGCAAAAGCCACGGTGTAAGCGCTGAATACTATCGTTAAAGCTAGAACAAACAATAAAAACTTTTTCATGAGTATATCTCCTTACTATGAATTAATTTATCGAATAGAATCTTTGTGATTCATTCAACCCTGAAAACTTAGCAAAACGGATTCTCTGACGGATAACGAACACCAGCAGGCTGATTGTATCCGATCTCTGACGTGTCAACGCCGATATATTTCAGAGCATTGAACAACGCTTTTCCGTAATGTCCGAACATGACGGCGCCATGGTGCGGGTAATTCTTCTCAATGAGAACATGACGATAGAAGCGTCCCATTTCTGGAATTGCGAATACTCCGATACCACCAAAGCTCTTTGTAGCTACCGGCAAAATCTCGCCTTCAGCCATGTATGCGCGTAAAATCGTGTCTGCTGTCGATTGAATCCTGTAGAATGTAATTTCACCGGGCTGTAAATCTCCCTCTATTGTTCCGTCGGTAAATTCTCTCGGTAAATTTCTTGCCATGATTCTCTGGAAATCTAAATGAGGGTTGCAGACTTTTCTTGAGCAGGTATTTCCGCAATGGAAGCCCATGAACGTATCAGTGTGCTTGTAATTGTATTTGCCATTGATAAATTCGTCGTACATTGCTCTTGGTACGGTGTTGTTGATGTCAAGCAGTGTAACGGCGTCTTCACTTACGCATGTTCCGATATATTCAGAAAGCGCGCCGTAAATATCAACTTCACATGATACAGGGATTCCTCTGCCTGTGAGTCTGCTGTTTACGTAACATGGGACAAAGTGGAATTGAGTCTGGAAGGCAGGCCAACATTTTCCGGCGATGCAAGTGAATTTTCTGTAGCCCTTGTGCTCTTCGATCCAGTCAGTTAACGTTAATTCATACTGTGCAAGTTTCGGAAGCATTCCAGCGTTAGTATTTCCTTTTCCCAATTCCTGCGACATTTCCTGAACTACTGAATCGATTCTCTTGTCGTTGTCATGTTTGTGATAAGCTTCAAAGAGGTCAAGCTCTGAATTTTCCTCGATCTCAACGCCCAAATTATAAAGCTGCTTAATAGGAGCATTGCATGCTAAGAAGTTCAACGGTCTGGGGCCAAAACTTATGACTTTGAGTTCAGACAATCCTACAGCAACTCTTGCAATCGGCAGGAAGTCGTGAATCATTTCCGCGCATTCTTCAGCAGTACCTACGGGATACTCGGGGATATAGGCTCTTACGTTGCGAAGTGCTAAGTTATAGCTTGCGTTCAACATTCCGCAGAAAGCGTCGCCACGACCATCAATTAAATCGCCGTCACCTTCAGCAGCAGCCACGAACATTTTTGGGCCTTCAAAGTGTTTTGCTAAGAGTGTTTCTGAGATTTCTGGGCCGAAATTGCCAAGATACACACACAAAGCATTACAACCGTTGACCTTGATGTCCTCAAGAGCTTTCACCATGTCGACTTCACTCTCAATTATGCATATCGGGCACTCGTAAATATCGCTGGCATTGTACTTACGCTTGTAAGCCTCAACTAAAACTTTTCGCCTGTTCGTTGCAAGTTCTGCCGGAAAACAATCCCTGCTGACTGCCACAATTCCGACTTTAATTTGCGGTACATTATTCATAAATAAACCCCTCCTCAAATTTATTTTAATTAATCAATATCTGCTGTTGTATCTATGTTTTTACCCGTCAGCCCAACGAATGAACCTTCGGGACAACCGCCATTAGGGTGAGCAATAAGCCATTTGTTGACGTGAGTCAAGAGCTTATCTTCTGGAGTTAAGATCTCTGTTTTCGTTTGGAAGAACGACTGCGACTCTAAAGCCCTCATT
Source organism: uncultured Synergistales bacterium (assembly GCA_905234205.1). GTDB lineage: Bacteria > Synergistota > Synergistia > Synergistales > Aminobacteriaceae > JAFUXM01. Next base: position 8,921 of record CAJOGG010000077.1, read on the forward strand.
ATTGACATGACAAGGGGCATAATGAAGTGAAGTTGCGTATACCTCTACAGCAACACCGGCCGGAACCAAAAACGCCTTAGCTTTTGATGTATCAAGTGAATAATCGTCATTGATGTCCTCTTTCTTGGCCAAGAGCAGAATAACATCATTAGCAGCTATGTTGATTTCAGAGTCCCTGTGATACTCAAGCGCATTCAGCTTTGTATTATGTCCGTTGCAGTAACCAATTTGAATAGGCATACGTCCGTAAATGTTATCTCGTAAGAATTTTGCAGCCTTAAGGCTTTCAAGCTTCTCATCAGACGTAACGTAGACAGTACCATTTTCCGGGCAGGGCGTGGAATCTTTCAGGACGGTCAACAATTCGCTGAAATCATAGCCATCAATAACTCTTCCGTATGGTCTGAACTCATTGTCTTTTACACTGTATAACTTCACAACTTAGCACCTCATTTCATTGAGCAGAAATAATTCCAAAAATCTCTTTCATTGCCGGGTAAATCGTTTTGAATTGCTGATAACGAGCCTCATACTTTTTCACAAGTTCTGGATCGGGTTCCTCGGACTTTGATACTTTTACGATAGCTTCCGCAGCGTCCTTGACTGTCTTATATTCTCCGCAAGCCACCATAGCAAGCATAGCCGCTCCCATACCGGGTCCTTCTTCAGAAACTGGCACATCGACTCTCATATTGAGAATGTTAGCTATCATTTTGCGCCATAACGGACTCTTAGCTCCTCCACCACAAATCATAGTACTTGTGAGGCTGACTCCTGTTTTCTTCGCGAACTCGTACATATCCCTAACAGCAAAGCTCACGCCTTCGAGTATTGCCTGCGTCATATCTGCTCGTGAAGAGTCCATGGTAATTCCCGTAAATGTGCCTCGTGCTGAAGGGTTATTCCAAGGTGAACGCTCGCCCATCAAATAAGGCAGGAAAAATACATGGTTTTCACCTAATTTGTTAATTTGACTCTGTTCAGCTGAATAATCGTTTGTGCGTAAAATTTCCTCAAGCCACCATTTATTGCAAGCCGCAGCACTTAACATACAACCCATCAAGTGATAATGCCCGTCGGCATGAGCAAATGAATGAAGCGCGTTGTTATCGTCTCGTCTGAAAGTGTCAGAGGATATAAAGATAGTTCCACTTGTCCCTAACGATACATTACAACACCCGTTACCCACGGTTCCTGTTCCTATAGCGGCGGCGGCATTGTCTCCTGCTCCAGCAGCAATAATGATCTTATCGGAGAGGCCTAATTTTTTCGCAAGCTCTGGCAAAAGATTTCCGACTTTCTCGTAGCTTTCATAGAGTTTTGGGAGCTGCTCTTCATTAACGCCACAAATCTCGCACATTTCTTTTGACCATTTGCGATTCTTAACGTCAAGCAAGAGCATTCCAGACGCGTCAGAATAATCAGTGCAGAAAGCCCCGGATAATTTATAAGCTATATAATCTTTCGGGAGCATTATTTTGCGTATCTTGCTGTAATTTTCTGGTTCGTTGTTCTTGAGCCACAAAATTTTGGGAGCCGTGAAGCCTGAAAAAGCTATATTAGCTGTGTATTCGGAAAGTTTTTGTTTACCAATGACGTTATTCAAGTAATCTGTTTCAGCTGCGGTTCTTCCATCGTTCCACAAAATAGCCGGACGTATTACGTTATCGTTCTCATCAAGAATAACAAGCCCATGCATTTGTCCGCCACAGCTTATTCCTGCAACCGTCGTCTTATCAACACCAACAGTAAGTTCAGCAATTCCTTGGACGGTCTGAGCATACCAATCTTCTGGATTCTGCTCCGACCAGCCCGAATGAGGGTAAAAAATTGGATATTCGCGAGAAACTGTATTATGAATCTTTCCGTTTTCGTCCATTAAAATCAATTTTACAGCAGAAGTTCCAAGATCAATTCCTATGTATAGCAATACTATCCCCTCTTCGAATAGAACAATTTAAGACACACACAACCACATCGACAAGTCTTTGCCAAGTGCTTGCGTAAAAACTAATAAACATACTTTTGTGTAGTCTGCGAAGTTTAGTTTATAATATTGTGGAAAATTTAATTTGTCAACAGATAAAATGCTAAAGAATACACCAGTATCAATAACTCATTTCATTACGGTAGGGACTGAAAATCTTTAGAAAATTTTGGGATTAGATGACCCTAGAAGAAAAACTTCGTCTTGCAATAGATGTTCTCATTGTCTCTTTCTCCGCCATTCTCTTGGGGATATTCCGTAAATTGTTTTGAACGCTCTCGAAAAATGCATTTGATTCTCATAACCTACAGATACGCCTATTTCACTTATAGGGGTCTTCGTCAACGTCAATAACTCTGCAGCTTTGATCATTCTGTAATTCATTAGAAATCTTTGCGGCGATTTTCCCGTTGCAAGCCTGAATATTTTTCCAAAATAGCTCCGGTCAAGTTTCAATGCCGTTGCAATTTCCTCAACAGTGATATTTTTCTGGTAGTTATTCTCAACATAAGCAACCGCCTCGCGTATGTAAGAATCACGCAATCTATTCGCGACGTTAATTCCGGCATTATCGGCTGAACGTGTCAAGTAATCCACGAACATATATAAATGTCCTATTAACTGAAATTGTGATGCGTTATTGTTCTCAACTATCTGCAACATTTCATTCTTGAGCTTTTCCCGTAAGTCTGGTAATTTTGTCCTGTATATCGGCTGTTCCGGCGAGAATCCTGCAACTTCAAGCGCATGTTTTACTCTCAATCCGTCAAACTCGAGCCACGTATATTCCCAAGGATTTGACATATCAGCTACGTAAGTGTTGACCTGTTCGGGAAATATCAAGAAGCCTTCGCCGCTATGAACTTTGAAAGTATTTGTATGTCCGTGTGAATCATCAGCGTATAAAATTCCTCTACCGTTGATAACGTAATGAAATAAGTAATGATTTCTTCTTGCCGGCCCGAATGAATGTCCAGCTTCACAAGTTTCGAGCCCAAATTGATAAAGGCCAAGATCAACAAAGCTTTGATTAGGGAATATCGAAAATTTTACCTTGTGCATTATATTTTCTCCTTACAATTGAAATTTTCACGACAAAAATAACGCATTGAGGTATATTCTAGCAAGTATAGAGATATTTATAAAAGCACGGTTCACTGTAAAATTCAAAACACCTAATTTTTCCCGATAAAATTTTTCACAAAGGAGAGCTGCTAAATATGGCAGGATTATCACTTCAACATATCTACAAGAAGTATCCTAATGGTTACGAGGCAGTCAAGGATTTTAACCTTGAGATAGCGGATAAGGAGTTTATCATTTTCGTGGGGCCTTCGGGTTGCGGAAAATCAACTACCTTACGAATGGTGGCAGGGCTTGAGGACATCAGCAGCGGGATTCTGAAAATCGGCGATCGTGTAGTCAATGACGTTGAGTCAAAAGACAGAGATATTGCTATGGTGTTCCAAAATTATGCGCTTTATCCTCACATGACTATCTATGACAATATGGCGTTCGCTTTGAAGCTTAAGAACACCCCGAAAGACGAGATCGACAAAGCTGTAAGAGAGGCTGCAAAAATCTTGGAGCTTGAAAAAGTTCTTGATCGTCGTCCTTCACAGTTGTCAGGTGGTCAACGTCAGCGTGTTGCTATGGGGCGTGCTATAGTTCGTAATCCTCAGGTCTTCCTTATGGACGAACCACTCTCAAACCTTGACGCAAAATTACGTGTTCAGATGCGTGCAGAAATAGCAAAGTTACACAACAGACTAGGCGCTACGATAATTTATGTTACTCATGACCAGACTGAAGCAATGACTCTCGGAACTCGCATAGTAGTCATGAAAGATGGAATAGTTCAGCAGGTAGCCTCCCCTACAGTTTTGTACAACGAGCCGGATAATCTATTTGTGGCGGGCTTTATTGGATCTCCGCAAATGAACTTCATCGACGCTGTATTTGATGGCACGAGTCTTGGAGCCGGTGGAACAAAATTTGAACTTCTCCCTGACAAAGCTGCCGTGTTGCGTGACAAAGGCTATCTCGATAAGACAGTTGTAATGGGTATACGCCCGGAAAACGTTCACGACGCTAAAGCCGAGAGTCTTCACAAGTTGACTGCTTCGTTTGAGGCAAAAGTTACGGTGTTTGAGCTTCTTGGCGCTGAAGTGCAATTGTAT
>CAJOGG010000078.1:0-6731 GCA_905234205.1 uncultured Synergistales bacterium
TGTTGGCATCTTATCAAAATCTAATGAATCTCCCACTTTCAAAGATTTAAGTTTAGAAGCATACGTGCCATATCCTTTAATACCTCTGCTAACTTCATACCCAGCTGGTAATTCAACTGTCGGAGCTACTCTGCAATACTCCATACATAATTTATATTGGGCTAATAATTTTTTCTGGTACGAATCCAAATCCTTAGCGCGCCCTTGTTGTTCTAATGCATATGCTGATTTCATCTCACTATACACACCGCCTGTATAAGTACGAACGGCTCCCCAAATTTCTTTAGCTTCCTGTTCAGAGATATTAATTCCAACACGCTTATAATCTTCTTGCACAACTTGCCATGTCTGCTGATAAGGTTTCATTTGCGCACGAGTTCCTCGTAATTTATCAATCGTACTTTGCGGGACGCCACGCACTGAATCCCCTGATGATTTCTTGCCACTACTTGCGCCTCTGCCTCCGAAAAATTGTAAATTCAAATATCTCAAATCATTTTTCATATTATGAAATTCCTATTATCATCGTTATATTTAAATTTGCCAAACGCTTCTTGATATTGTCTCGATTTAATTTCCATGATCCGTGTCGTTTTCCATCTTCACCAATTAATTCCAATTTTGCTTTGCTTGCAGCCTTATTTATTCTATAAGTAACCTGTTGACCGCTGCTGCCAAAACCTATTGATATACCATTCAGCTTTGTATTATTAGGAGCGTTCAAGATAGCTTTTATAGCTTCATTATTTACAGTTTTTGAGAATCCCGACGTAATAACGCCTAATTTTTCAACTATGGGACTAGCCTTGCTCTTTGGTGCTTTCTTCCCGCTACTTGCTCCGCGTCCTCCGAAAAATTGAAGATCAAACAAATTTTCTAGCTTCAACATATTTCACTTTAACATCTCTAAAATCGTAATTTATACGACTACCATAACAAAGAACACATTCAGGCCTGATTTTCTCCATAGCTGTGTCCATTCCGGCACGCCATGTATCTTGAGACTCCAAATTCTTCATTACTCCAACCGTTGAGACTGCCACAACTCCGCCTTGCTCTATACCATCAAAGCAGAAATTTAGCGTTTCAACTTCAGCCCACTGCAATGTGGGAATAACATTAAGTCCCGCATCTTGCATAATCTGCCCTATTAAACGCGATCGGTATACATTCCAGATTTTCATAGCCATCGGCATATCAAGATAAAGTGAGAAATCAGGCGTTAATACGCACGAGAATTTCTTCAGGCGTTTAACATTTTCAGATAACCTGTTCCACATTCTCTCGAACTGATAATCATCAAGGAAGAAATGAACTCCCAAGCTGTAAGAGTTACCCTTCCAGCTCTTAACGTAGTTGAAACCAATTAAGTCATCAGGCACAACATGACAAGCCTTCAGTATCGGGAATTGATAATAGCCTGCAACTCTAGCAGCATCGTATTCATTCAGTAGGTATAAATCATACGTTTTCTCGCGCTCATCACCGTAATAGCCTATATCTTCCTGAATACCTTCGATATGCTCAAGCTCAAAGCCTGTCAACGTTATGTCAAAGTCTGCCTCCAGTTTCAGGTCTGCAAATATATCTTCCAGCTTGTCCATGTCCCACTTACCAGAAATCTTATTTAACGCAATGTTCAAGGCTTTCTCTTTGGCTTCTGATAAATCGACAATGACGCATTCGGCCTCTTGCACTCCTAACATTTGCAAAGCTTTTAAGCGTTGGTGGCCTCCAACTACATAGCCGGTTGCTTTATTCCAGATTATAGGTTCAACATAGCCTAATTCCTCTATGGATCGTTTAAGCTTCTCTAATTCATTCTTGCTAATTTTACGGGGATTATATGGCGCGGGTGTGAGTTCACTTAACTTTTTTCTTTCTATTTGCATGGTAATTCTCCAACATTAAATCAGCTAGCGTTGTACTCACTTCAAGCTCATTTTTAACTTCGCCTGACAATTCCATTTTCTGAACCTCACGCCACCTTGCACGCGTCTTCAACCAAAATATACAGGCCGTTGTGTCTCCGTCTTTAGCCTTCTTGTAAAGTGTCTCAGCTATCTTGGCATTCGCGTTTATTAAACCTGTCGTAAGTTCATGCCTATAATGTTTCTCTAACGTGGTTTTCGTAATTCCTAAATACGCTGCGATTTCGTCATGTGGAATGCCATATGCAGATAGAGCTGAAACTTTGCCACGTGTCTCATCCGTAGGTCTATGGCTCATTTTTTATACAGTCCATTTCACACCTCATACATATAAAATAGCTCCCACATTTCTGCGGGAACTTTATCATGATATAAGGATAACACGGATTTCCTTGAAAAGTCGCCTTCAACTCGCCACAAAGTCGCCAAGATTCCGCCATTAAACCGCCATGTAATCTATCGTCATGAATACCAACTCTCTACGCTTACGAGAAAACGTTCTGCCAGCAATGTTTAATTCACACATGATAGCAGTTGGATTATTCCGCCCGAAATACATCAGCTTCAGTATCTGTAACAACATTTCATTGTCCGAGCCGTCCAGATTTTCTGGCGCATTCAGATCGTTCATAAGTTGGGTTATCGGCTTGGTGTATCTTTCCAATATCTGAATCCGTCGCTCTATTCCCTCGATCTTAATCATTCGCGCTTCCTCGGGATTTTTAGGTTCTCCGCCAAATCCGAATGTAAGTTGATAATTTTGTGCTCGAACATCTGTGTCAGCTTGAGCAACTCTCAAATCGTCACGCAAAATATTCAACGCTGCTAAATTTCTCTTGTACTCGTACAAACATTTTTCTGCATACCTGAATTTATCTTTCTGCATACTATCCACTCCTGATTTCTTGTTGCCAACCCTGACGGTAAATTATCCTCTCGCTTGCTATTGCCTAGATAAGGCCCGATCTTCACGTAATCTATACGCTTTCTGATATAATTCTCGTATCCATGTGGAATTTTATAATATCCCGTGAATAGGACTGAAGGCAATTTCTGTCCGCATCCTCTTTCTACAAAATCATGAACTAGCCTTAATTCCTCCACACTCTGATCCAATGGCTCTCCACCTAACACGCAATAGAAAAACTCCGGAGCAATTCGAGAAATATTCATGTATCTCTTTCGCACAAAACTTTCTATCCTGCCTACGTTGCCACAATTTCCAAAGTCCCATAACGAGGGATTCTGACAATCTGGACAAGGATTACCCTGAATAGCTCTCTTACAGCCTGAGAATATGGCCACAAAGCCCACGTACACCTTCTCTGGATCACGGAAAGGAAGCGGGAAATTAATCCCGCCGTAATCAATAGTTATTCTACTAAACATAAATCTAACTGTGTGCGTTTCTCTTCCAAGCGTGCAGTGCTCCATGTTGAAAGTGGAGTTACGAAGCCTACCACACGGGTATATTTCTCCATGTCATCGCTCCCGCATTTAGGACAGTGCTTCACGTCAGATGAGTGTGAAATAGTCCCGCAACTCTTGCAGCATGAGTACATGTAATTTACCGCGAAGTAAACATTTTCAGTTTGAGCCGCATAATCGATCAAAGCCAACATTGACTTTTCATTGAGTTCATTACCCGCAGTGATATGAACGATTGCCCCGCCTGACATTGCGCTATCCAACGCTCCCGAAGTCTCAAGCCTTGTAAAGATGTCGCAGTCATATGAGAGGGGTAGCCACTGGTTAGAAAGCAACTTGTAATCATGCCTGCCGAGTAGCCTATCAATAGCCGCAAGTTTTACAGCCGCATTTTCCGCCGGTACCTGTTCAAGGTTATAGATTGTGTTGGTACTTTCATCGGAAGCAGCTTTATTGCCTTCATTCAGTACATCAAGAATATCCGTGTAGAATCCCAAATTTTCCTCAGCAGGGCTATCTGCAAAGCAGCCGAGTAACTCCAGAGCCTCATAAGCTCCGACGATGCCTACTGTCAGATACAGAGATGCAGGCTTGATGAAACCGTGAGTGAATAGCGGTAATTCTCCACGCTCAATAGCTTTCATGACGAAATGGCGACGTACTCTAACCAGTTCACGCGCTATATCTGCGTAATGCTCAACGTCTTTCAGGAAATCAGTGTACGTATAAAGCCCGCGCTTCTTTCCTTCGCCCGCAATGCCCGCTAAATTCAACGTACAAGCCCCCCATGAGCCTATCGAATCTCCACCAGCTCCAAGGCTATTAGTGTACTTCAAAGGATCGGTGTAATTAAGCATTCTGCAACATGAAGCAAAGTTATTAGGATCGTAATTGAGCAGAATATTTGATGAGCAGTGGCGCACATTTTCTTTCACGAACCAGTTCAGAAACTCACGATCTTTCGGAAGCCCCGTTTTCTCATCTTTCACCATTGCGGCAGTCTGGACGGGGAAAGTTACAGGGTGCCCTAACACGTCAATCGTATCATTGAAGAACTCGTAAAATTCTCGCTGAATCTGATCAACAAATTCAAAATCTGGTGTACTACCATCAGGATAAGTAAATTTTCCGTCTCCATATTGTCCGATCATATAATCCCAATCAAGCATAGAAGTGTTGATGAACGGGCTTTGAGCAGAATATCTCACAGGCTGATTCATTGTGAATATGAACTCCTGATAATCTTGCTGACGCTCTTTGAGTGTGAGATTGTCCTTCTTGGCATAATAAGCATAGGCAACCCACAAACCAGGAATAGCCGCCGCGCCTGATTGGTGGTTTGAGGCATATTGCACGAACTGGTTAATGTGAGCTATGAAACTTCTTGCATGTTGAGCAGGTTTTGAATATAGTTTCGGAATGAAGGGTAGACCTTTTCTCATGATTTCTTCGGCTGAGTAAGCATAGCAGTAGTGACAGTAGATAAATAATGCCAGATCATGAGGGTAGATCAGCCCTGTAATGATACTATCAATCACTTCATCAGCATAATTTTCATCATGCCATTCAGTGAGTACTTTGTGAATCTGCTGGAGTGCAAATTTTTTCTGGCGTGGTTTGTCAATTTCCTGCATGATAGCCGCCGATGATCTTGAAGCCACATTAGCATTCGAGTCCACAGAACTGTCAGCGAAATTTCCATTTGTGAGTGACCGATAAAAATCTTCAATATTGACTTGCTCGTCCGAAATCCCGTTCAATTTGAGCAACTCATTCGTATACTGTCTCAAAATATTTCCTCCTATTGTAAACCTCATAAAAATTTAACCAAATCTAACCATTAAAACCACTAAAATCAAAAACTCACTTTCTAAAATTGACTAAAAGCCGCATGACTACTAGAAAATTTGAAAGTGGCGTTTTTTTCCTATATACTCCGCTACTCCTCAATTTTCACCCCCTTTCCGCCTCCCAAATTTCACGCCGGGTTCAACTAACTTACAAAAAAAAATCACTTTCATATAAGTTAGTATTCATCAATGTTTAGGTCGAAATATTAAAGTGATTTTTTTATTTTGAAGAAAATCACTTTCTCCGCACGAAAACTACTTAATATTCTGTACGTAAGATTTGCAAATTGATTCTAATCGCTGTTTCGATGTCTCCAGAGCCGCCATAATCGATCTCATGAATAGCCGCTCGCTCATCAACATCAACTCTTAATTCTTCATTGATGGGGTAAAGTTCAAGAAGGGCCGCGACTTGCGCATCAGTGTCTTGCAATATTGTATTGAAATGCTCACGCGCCGTTACGTCTCCACCCTCAACATGAACATGGCCTCCGCTATAGACTGGTTTTAGTTGCCATTTCTTGCATTGTTCTAAAAATTTACTCACCGAAAATTTCCTCTTTAGATGGTAGCTGCCTATCAAAGTCAAACAATCGGTAGCCATCTACAATTTTCTCCTTAACATAAGGAAGTAGCTGTTTTACGGTCTGTCGGAATTTCTGCAAGAATTTGTTACGCCCTGCTTTTTCATGCCCTGCTTCCTTGGCCCAATCAACGTATCTCTCGTAAAGCTCTACCGTACCGATTTTGCCCGTTTCCGTCGCTAATTCTTCCTTGATAAAGGCTGCTACAGGGTTCATGACTTTCAAGAACTCCTCCATAATTTCGGACTGCTCATCTGTCTTAGTAAATTCTTGTTGATCTTTCAGACGTTTATAGCCTTCATACGCCCAGTTGAATATCCCTGAAAGTTCAGTTTTCAGCTTGCTTTCCAGATTTTTATCCTTCCGTTCGCCCTCAAATATCACGGGGAATTTTATGAAGCACATTCGCCGCAAGAAAGCGTAGGTTGTATCACGAGACTTCATGAACTCATTGCAGGAAGTGATAATCTTGCAACGTGGCTTAAAGGTTACGAAGTCCTTATTCTTGAAGCAACCGTTAATCGGATCGCCTGCAACAATCTGCTTAAAAACGCTCTCCGCACCTTTGACGCTGGAATTTGTCTCGGTAGTAATGTTTGCTAAAGAGTTCATTAAGCTAATGCGCTGGAATGGCTCAAGCAAGCTGCTCATTTCAACATTTGAGATATTTTTCTCATTGAACACTGCCGTAAGCACATTGAGCAAAACGCTTTTTCCGTTTGATCCGTCGCCAATTAAGATGAAGCATTTCTGGAGTGAGCAATCTGTAAAGAGAATATAGCCCGCCATCTCTTGCAATAACTTCATTTTAGGCTCGTTGCTGTCCATGATTTCGCCTATGAATTTTTTCCACTTCGGACATTCTGCCTTCACGTCATAGTCATATTCCATCTGAATTGAGCTTAGATCAGACTGGTTATGATCTCGCGATTTGCCAC
>CAJOGG010000078.1:6795-7272 GCA_905234205.1 uncultured Synergistales bacterium
AATAGCTCTTCCGTTGTGGTTTCTGCTTTCAGGTATTTTAGGAGCGTCTCCAATTTGCTACCTTGCGCCCAACTTCCTAAACGGTCTACGAAATAGCTACGGATAAAATTGTCCGTGCGTCTTGTCCATACTCCGCCGCGTGAATACTCATAAAAGCCGACGTTTTCTACATATTTCAGCGTGTACTTTTTGAGCATTTCATCAATAATTGTCTTTTCAGGCGGCATCTTGAGAGCCTCTTTCAATACAGTATTGAGCCAGCGTGAAGAAAATTGTTGTGAGTTCTCGATTAGCTCCGTAACGTCAGCTTTATCCTCTGAATTCATATCCCCGCCGTGAAGCACATCACCAATTGCTGTTTCAATGAACAGAACGGGCTTTTCACCAATATTCGAAATCTGGTGTGCAATACCTGGCGTTATACAGATGAAATCATTAGGGCCGTAAGTTTTGCTCTCACCGTCAAGATAATATGTC
>CAJOGG010000079.1 GCA_905234205.1 uncultured Synergistales bacterium
TAACTCCGGACTTCAGCGTCGTAACTTTCTCAAACAACAAGGCAGTCAACGGTGGGGCTATGTATCTCAGAAGCCCGGCTACTATCGGTGGCACATTCACAGAAAATTTCGCAAGCACCAACGGAGGCGCCGTATACATAAATAATTCCCTGTCGTCGGTAACGATTAATAGTGTTGCGTTCTCAACAAACTCTGCTGACAATTACGGCGGAGCTATGTATCTCAACAGCTCTGCAACTTTCAGCGAGGCCAATTTCTCAGAGAATTACGCGACGAGTAACGGAGGCGGAGTCTTCATTGCCGGAGGTAATAGCATAACGTTTGGGACAGAGAATAATTTTACGTCAAACACTGTTTCAAACGATGGTGGAGCGTTCTATATTGATGGCGGCTCTAACATTTCCTTCTCCGGCTCTAATACGTTTACCACTAACATTGCCGAGGATTCAGGCGGCGCGATTTTCATCAATAATATATCTTTCAGTGGCACTAATACATTTGAGGCCAATTATACACCTAACGAGGGCGGCGCAGTTACCATTAGTTCTTCGGGCAATATCCCTAGCTTCACTGACGTAGAGTTCAAGAACAACAGCGCGGATAATCAAGGCGGAACTATTGCTATACTTAACGGTGGAGCAACACTTGATGGCGCTACTTCATTTTTGGTCAGTAGCTCCGACAAGGGCGGGGCCGTATATATCACAAATGGAACGCTTACGATAAATGATGAAGTAACTTTTGAGGATATAACTGCGAATGATGGCGGAATAATCCACATGACCGGAGGCACTGCGAATATCTACGCTGAACTCAAGAACACCACGGCAAACAACGGCGGCGCGATTTACATGACCAATGGTACAGCCAATATTTACGGAGTACTCTCAAGCAACACTGCTTTGGAAAATGGCGGTGCAATATGTTTAAGCGGTGATTTACCCGTCGTGAATGTCCACAACAATTTAACAGGGAATAAAGCTGCGAATGGTGGCGCAATTTACGTTCAGTCAGGAACAATTTTGATCAGCGGTGATTCTTCCGCAAGCGATGTTACTCTCTCTGGTAACGTAGCTTCAAATTATGGTGGTGCTATTTATATCAACGGCTCTCGCGCTAGACTCAACGTTGTAGGAAGTTGTCCAATAGTATTCAGCACGAATACGGCTGCGAGTGGTGGCGGAGCTATTTACGCTTATGAAGGCACAATCTCAAATTTCACACCGTTAGTAACGTTCAGCTCGAATACCACGACTAATGGCAATGGTGGTGCGTTATGGCTCTTAACTGCTAATCAAGTTCCGGCTGGTAAGCTAACCTTTGAGAATAATACAAGCAAGGGTGGAAGCGGTGGTGCGATTTACATTGCTTCAGAGACGGCCACGAATTTGACGCTTGATAGCAATACACAATACACATTCGATCATAACGTTGCTGACAAATGCGGCGGCGCTGTTCACACTGTTGCTTCAACGATAATTCTTGATGCGTTTGCTGTGGATTTCGAGAATAGTGCAAAATTTGGAGGTGGCTTTGCCTCTTCAGAGACCGGCAAAATTTATATCAGGAATAATTCAAGCATAAGCAATCAATGGGCCCCAACCGGCGGCGCTTTCTACGCACCTGATATTTACGTCACCAGCTCTGACTTAACGGAAAATCATACTGAACAAATCGAAGGCGGCGAAAACGGACACGGAGGCGGAGCAATTTACGCAACAAGACATCTTGAAATCACCGGCGGATATTTCTACGCTAATTACGCTACACAACAGATTGAAGGCCATGGGGGAGCTATTTATGTCAACGGCAGTAGTGATGACGTAAAAGTTACTAATTCGCTTTTTATTGATAATGCAACAACAAAAGGAAACGGCGGATCAATTTATTGCGATAACATAACAGGTTCTGTTTTCGAGACTAACACCTTCAGGGAGAACACAAGCGGAACTGATGGAGGCGCAATATATATCCAGGGCAACAATTTCACGATCAAGAAATGCTATTTCGAGGATAATCACTCCGATAACAATGGAGGCGCAGTTTATTTCGCACAACCAAATGACGGCACGAGCCCCACTTTCACTATGAATTACTCAATGTTCAAGGGAAATAACGCTGCGGGTGATAATGGCGGAGGCGCTCTGTATATTGGAACTGTTAATGCCAAGATTGATAGCTGTACATTCACTGAAAACTTCCTTGACACGTCTAAAAATAGCGGCGTTGGTTATGGCGGAGCGTTATATCTTTACACGAGAACTCCCACAGAGACTTTAGCGACTTTAGACAGCTGTACGTTCTATAAAAACAGAATCGACAATGGCAGTGATGAAAGTTCTGGCGGTGGCGCGCTTTATCTTGATTGCGAGAAGGGCAGAATAAGAAGTTGCACATTCACCAGTAACACTACAGCAGGCAGTGGCGGAGGTGCTATTTGTCTTGCAAGTGGTACGCTAAGCATTTCGGGAACGATAGCTGTGGGAAATACAACGATCGGACGCTATGATATACGACTTCACGAAGGCTCATCGCGAATCGTTTCAGGAGGCTACAACAGGATCGGAAAATTCGGCCAAGGCGCAGGAGAGACGGACTTCAAATCAGTAACGAGCAATAATGATTCTGACAGAACGAGCTGGCTAAATAAAACCTGGATGACCATAAAAGAATCGTATTTTGGCGATAATGAACTTGCTGTCAATAGTGTCTCTAATGGCATTCCCCCTAGCATAGGTTCAACGTTGGGTACGGGCCAAGTGGTATTGTTTACGCTTATGTTGAACGAGGCAAGCACACTTCCTGTTGATGATAGAGCCACTAACATGATCCCTTACGATCGAAAAAGCAGTTTCCCCGAGCTAGACGAACGAGGCACAACACGAGCAATATTAGGCCCGAATGGTGAAAGAATAGCCTTTGATATCGGAGCTACTGCCCTAGGCATAACGAACACGGGCGGCGGATCTGGTGACGTTGCAGCGTATTCAGTGGTAAGTATACAAATGAGCGGCCTTCCTAATGAACTTCGACGAGTAGGACAAACTGCAAGCCTTGTCGCAAAAGTTTATTACAGCAATGGACGAGAAGCCTACGGTGGCACAGGCGAGAATGAAGAGCCAGTGAAATGGTCAAGCTACCCAAGCGATTATTACGTTCATGTTGACGAAAATACCGGTGATTTAGTCGTTTGGCGAACAACTTCGTCTCCCGAGTCAAGTACTTACGTCAAGATTATTGTCGAGACACTGCGAGCTGATTCATCTGGAAATACTTTCAAGGACTCTCAATACGTCAAGATAACAGAAGGCGATTTTGCTTACTTGAACACTTCACCATCGTATGGTGTGACGTATCTTAGGGATTTGATCAAGGACTTCATCGAATACAATATTGGCTTCGGTCTTGCTGATACAAATTCCAGCACTATAACTTCCTCAACATTCCAGAGCAATTTTGCAAGTGTATATTACACGTCAGCCTTCCAAGTTTATGATTTAACCGTTACGGAGCCAGTTTTAACGATAGCAGGAAATTATCCCTCTTCAGGTAACTTTGTAGCCGCAAAAGATAAGGGCGTAAATATTGATTTCGCAGGCAGAAAAGTTGGCGATATATTCCCTGTCATGTACACGTGGAATTTCACGGGCGACGAGCTCAAAAAAATAGTGGGCTACGATTTATTGAAGGCCTCATTCAAAGACGATGCCTCATTGGCTGAAGATCTCTTTGACGTTCTCAAACTTGAGTTCCAAGGCGCGGAAGGAAAATTGCCCGTGATTGGTTCTGGTGGAGTGAGCGCTCGTGAAGCTGTTGAGTCTGGCGCAATGGCATTGAATAACTATGATGGCGATGAAGGTGTGCAGATAGTCTTAACGGCTTATGTAGCCAACGTAGCGTCAGGCGAATCAAATACTGCTCAATTGATCTCTAGCGATGGCTCAAAGCTCTTGGTGGTCCCTGATGGAGTTCCTTACGACGGGAGAATTTACGGGACAATGTGGTTAGCTCAAGACGAGAGCAAAACTCAAGCTACGTACACTGTGGACTCTAAAGCAGGCGAACAAGCTTCTAATACGTTAAGATCAAATTCAAACCCTAATACGAGTAGCGGTGGAGAAAGTGGCAGTGGTTGCGATTCGTTATTGGCCGGAGAAATTATTGCCTTGATGGTGTGTTTGATATTCATGAAGCGCAAGTAATTTCAACGTACTAAATTTCACAGTAAATCATCTCACTAAAACTAGTGCCCCGTGATATTATTGCGGGGTATTTTTTATGCACATGAAAGGGGAAAATTTTTCATAATGAAAGTTATTCTAAAAGCGGACGTTAATAAACTTGGCAAATCGGGTGCATTGCTTGATGTCAGTGATGGTTATGCGAGAAATTTCTTGCTCCCAAAAAATTTAGCGATCGAAGCCACTCCGGGGAAAATCTCGGAATGGAAGAACGAACAGGCAAGACTCAAGGCCAAGGACGCAAAACTTCACGCTGAAGCTCTTGAGTTACAGAAAAAGTTGCAGGGTAAGTCAGTAAATATTACTGGCAAAGCTGGCGACAACGGCAAATTGTTTGGTAGCATAACCGCGGCACAAATCACCGAAGCTCTTGAAGCTCAACATGGACTTAAGGATTTCGATAAACGCGACGTAAAACTTGATGAAGTTATCAAACAGTCAGGCAACTTCAAATTTTCAATTAAACTCTATCCTGGTGTCCAAGCGGATATGACATTGGTTGTAACAGTAGCATGAATCAGACTCCGCCATATAATCCAGAAGCTGAACACGCTGTAATAGGTTCATGCATAGTCTCGAAAGAAGCTCTCGATAATTCCGCTGAGATAGTCAAACCTGAAGATTTCTATGACATAAACAATCAAAAAGCCTATGAAGTTATATTAGATATGTATTACTCTGATACGCCCGTAGACTTTTTGACGTTTTCGGAAGCGCTGAAGGCTAAGGGAATTTTCGACAGGATAGGGGGACAACCATATTTTGCTGAAGTCATGGCCGATGTAAGTAGCCCCGCAAACGTTATTTATTACGCAAGCATAGTTAGAGAATATGCTATTCGTAGACGCTTAATAGAGGCTGGCAACAAAATAATTTCTCTAGCACACAGAGCAGACAAAGAAGTACAGGATATTATCTCGGAAGCTGAAAAAATGATATTTGAGGCCTCACAGAATAAAACCTCGTCGGAGTTCAGGCATGTTAAAGAGATAATAGGCCCGGTATTTTCTGAAATAGAAGAGAGCTATAAGAGTGCAGGCAAAAAATCAACGGGATACTCTACAGATTTCGATGATCTTAATGCTTACATAGGAGGCTTTCAACCAGGCAGCTTGAATATTATCGCGGCTCGTCCTTCAATGGGGAAAACTGCTTTTGCTGTAAACATAGCTCAATTTGAAGGCAACAAAAAGAACGATTCAGTGTTGATATTTAGTCTTGAAATGCCCGCCGAACAGATCGTAATGAGAATGTTATCCGCTGAGTCACAAGTAAACCTCTCACAACTTAACCTAGGTACGTTCGATACTACGGCTTTTAAGAAAGTGAAAGATGCTTGCAGCGTTTTGGCCAAGCGAAATATTTACATTAACGACGATTCCGGATTGACTGCTCTTGAGTTTCGTACGAGGTGCAGAAGATTTAAGACGAAACACCCTGATTTAGCGTTAATAATTGTGGATTATCTCCAGCTAATGACAGCAGGAGGCGCCAGAAACGACGGAAGACAGCAAGAAGTCGCAGATATATCACGATTGCTCAAGGCTGTAGCGCGTGAGTTGGAATGCCCGGTCATAGCTTTGTCGCAGTTATCACGAGCAACTGAACAACGTACGGAGAAAAAACCGCAGCTTTCTGACTTAAGAGACTCAGGCGCAATAGAACAGGACGCAGATACAGTTATGTTGATGTTCAGAGAAGATTATTACAGCGAAGAGGAAAATAACGACCTCCAGTACAGCAAGGCTGATATACGAGTGGCCAAGAACAGAAACGGAAGCACAGGCGTATTTCACTTAACTTTTCAACGTGAGATCACAAGATTTTGGGGCTTTGGGGAGATCCCTGAAAATTTATAGAGGAGGATATTAATTATGCGTAAAATTTTCTATGTAGTGCCGATATTTTTTGCGCTTTGCAATCCATGCGTTACATTAGCGGCTGAAGAAACATTGAGTCAGGATCTAAACGTTCATAACGAGATTAAACGCGATAAGGTCGGAAATATAATCGACATGAAGAGTGAAGATGGCTTGAGGATAATTTACATGGGAACATTCAGGCCGGAGGTATCAGCCACAGTTTCAATTGACGTAAACGGCAACGAAGAGCAAGACGAGGGAATATTCAGCGTGTTCATGGTTAAATCTGATAAAGATACACCGTTACAGCTTGATGTGCGTGAAGGATTTGACACGAGGACGAATAAATTTAGCTGGCGAAATGATAAGCCGTGGGGATATATAGCTGACATTGACACAAACGGAAATACTAGGGATATTCTTGAAGGTTTTTGGGTACGCGTAACATTTTGGCACACATTGCCGTTGAAGTACGGAGAGAGCCCTGTAATTGGTCGAATAGGCTTTGTTATCAACAACAACGAGCTTACATACAAACGTATAAGGCCAAAGACTTGGACGGAGTGGCAAAAAATTGAGGGGAAAATACTTGAGCTTGAAGTTAATGATGAAGAGACGGACTTTCAGCTAGAAGAACTTAACCAGTAAATAAATAGCCATGGTGAAAGCTGTGGCTTGCATAATATTTTGGAAATACAAGACAAAAAAAGGAAGTCTCACAATGAAACTCCCTCTCTCTAATTTAAACTGGCGACGGTCTACTCTCCCATGTGTACCCCACATAGTACCATCGACGCTCACAGGCTTAACTGCCGGGTTCGGCATGGATCCGGGTGTGTCCCTGTCGCTTTTGCCGCCAATAACTTTATTAAATTCCCTGAGCAAATCTCAATCTCACAAAACTTCGATGAACTTAAGAATAAATTATTAATACTTAGTACCGGTCAGCTCAATACTTCACA
>CAJOGG010000080.1 GCA_905234205.1 uncultured Synergistales bacterium
GTGAACGCAAAAGACGTAAACGAGGACGATATTAAACGCTTGATGGTTGGTCGTGAGATTGGCTCAGCTTATTACAGAACTGACTACGACGGCGCTATCTCTGATGAAGTAGTCTTGAGCGTCAAGAATGTAACAGTGCCCGGACAAATTTATGACGTGAGCTTTGATTTACATCGGGGCGAGATTTTGGGCTTCGGCGGCTTGTCTGAATGCGGAATGCACGAGGTAGGCAAAGCAGTTTTCGGAGCGTCTTGGGAAAGAGAAGGTAGCGTTACATTATCAGACGGCTATGAAGTCAATGACATCACGGGAGCAATTCATCACTCAATCGCTTATGCCTCAAAGGATCGCGACAACGAATCAATAATCCTCAACGAATCCATACGCAATAATATCGTACTGCCTTCACTTGATGACTTGGCCAACAAACATTTACTCAATCATGGCAAGCTGAATAAATTTGCTCAAGAATACGCCGAGAAGATGCAAACGAAAATGCAAGGGATCAATCAATTTGTCTCTGACTTATCAAGAGGAAACAAGCAGAAGGTCGTGTTAGCTCGTTGGTTGGGTAAGGGAAGCGATATTCTCGTTCTTGACTCTCCGACTCGTGGTATAGACGTCAAAGTCAAACAAGCGATTTATGCCCTTATGTCGGAGTTAAAGCAGCAGGGTAAATCAATCATAATGATCTCTGAAGAAATCCCGGAGCTTTTAGGAATGTCAGATAGGATTCTAATCATGAAGGACGGAAAAATTAATGGCACGTTCATGCGCAGTAAGAGCCTTGCTGAAGAAGATTTAATCGCGAAAATGGTATAGACAGGAGAGTGAAGGAATATGGCATTGAGAAATGATAACGAGCAGTCAAAATTAGCGGCGTTACTCGATAATGATACATTCAAAGGCTTGTTGCCATTCATAGGGCTGATAGTGATTATGGTTGTCATGTATTACTTGACCGACGGACGAATCATGCAGCCGAAGAGATTGCGTTTGTTGTTGTCGCAAGTTTATTATCCAATGATAGTAGCAACTGGAGTCTTTTTCGTGATGACTCTGGGCTCAATAGATTTCACTGAAGGCTCAACGTTGGGCGTAGCGTCTATAGTTGTATCAGTGTTATCGTTCTACAGCATACCGCTTGCAATTTTGGGAGGCATTCTCACGGGAGCAGCTATAGGGGCGGTAAACGGATTCTTCCACGTGAAATTCAAGCTTCAAAGCTTCATCGTTACGATCTGTACAATGTATTTGTTCAGGGGAGTATGTGCTTATCTCACGACGGAGACGGCTATACCAGCCAGCGCGGCAATAAAGGCACTCGATAGCGATAATCTCAAAATCGGAATCACTGTTGTAGTTCTGATAGTGGCGTTCTTCCTGTTTAAGTTCACAAGGATCGGCAATGATGTTAAGGCTGTAGGTTCAGGCGAGACTGCGGCGAGGTTCTCTGGAGTCAAAACGGACAAAGTAAAATTTCTCGTGTTCGTGGCGGCAGGAGCATTAACAGGGCTTGCGGCATTCGTGAACGTCATCAAGGTAGGCTCAATAACTTCAACGGCAGGAAATCAGCTTGAGACTCAAATATTAATATCGCTCGTGCTTGGAGGCTTACCAATAACAGGAGGCGCGAAGGTACGTTTCTCAAATATCGTTGTAGGCACGTTGATGTACACAGTGCTTAATAATGGCTTGGTCATGCTTGGTTTCGAGTCAGCTACACAGCAATTAATCAAGGGTATAGTGTTCTTAATCTTCGTGGCGTTGACGATTGACAGAAAGGCACTCAAAGTTATCAAGTAAGCAATCAGGAGGGAGTGATCCCTCTTTTATTTTGTTGGAGAACAGCAATGGAAGAAGAGAAATATTTTGTCAGAGTATTGCCAATGGCATCAGGGAGTATGGCAGCCGATGGAGGATACTTATTTATTAATTCTCGTGAAGAATATGAGGACTTTATCAAGCGTGAACCCAAGGCCAAGAAATTCATCAAACGCTTTATAGGTGGCGACGAGTTCATCAATAACATAGAACGTTGGTGCTTATGGCTTGTTGATGCGAAACCGCAAGAACTTCACGATATGAAGCATGTTATGGAACGTGTTGAAGCTGTGAAAAAGTTCAGGCTCGAGAGCAAAAGGGAGGCAACCAAAAAACGCGCTGAGACTCCATGGCTTTTTGCAGAGATACGGCAGCCAACAGGAACTTATATTGCAATACCGAAAACATCTTCCGAAAATCGTTATTATATTCCTATGGGTTATCTTGATGATTCTGTAATTCCAGGTGACGCACTTCGCATTATCCCCGGCGGAGGCTTGTATCAATTTGGCATATTAATGTCGCGTGTTCATATGGCATGGGTACGTGCCGTAGCAGGAAGACTTAAGAGCGATTACAGATATTCGAATACTGTCGTGTATAACAATTTCCCTTGGCCTTTCGTAACAGACTCGGAGCGCGCGCGAATTTCATCAACAGCGCAAAAGATTCTTGATGCCCGTGCCTTATACCCTGAGTCCTCTCTTGCATCTTTGTACAATGATTCAACAATGCCGCCGGAGTTAAGAAAAGCTCATAGAGAAAATGACATAGCAGTTTGTGAAGCTTATTGTTTTGATAAGAATGTTCCTGAAGAAGATATATTGCCTCGTTTGTTTTGGTTGTATGAAGCGTACACTGATTGCGTCTTAAGCGATGTAAGAGATTAAAGGACGAGGGGAGAACCCCTCTTTTATTACTGAACGATCGCTATAGCAACAGGTACAGCAGCGAAGAATCCCAATATAGCAAACCAGATATTTAGGTCATCAAGTTGTACTCATAGCTATTTCTTTCTCCTGCGTTTAATTTTGTTCTCCGCCTTGATGTTCTCTGTCCTCCATAAAAATTGTCGTTTATTCACTGTCATTTCGCTTAACGGTAATTCAACCCACCCCCAAGGCGTTATGAGTATGAAGCGTAGAGTTATGCCTTGTTCGTTCAGGGCGTCAACGTGTGGAATGTATTTAATTATCTCGTTGAATATAAATGTGTCACTCAAAAGCCAGACCCGTTTACAGTGAGGACGATGAAATACTGCGGCACAATCTATAGCTGCTCTCAAGCCACTATCATAATCAGGGGGCGCCAAACTTACTATGATTGTATCTTCTTTGTTGTTGCTGGCTTTGTTTCCTCCCGGGATAACATCAGCGTATTGAGCCAAGCTCTTCAACTCTTTGAATAACTCTTCAATGCCGCCCTCTTCGTCGTCAAATTCGTCCCCAAAAAATTCTGTGAATGTGTCTGTATTCTCGTCGTCTTCGCGCGTAACACGATTAAGCGCTGTATTGATCCATGCTCTAACTTTTTCGATCGCTTCTAAAATGTATTGTGGGTATTCGTTCTCCGATATTGCTGTAAGTAAATCACTGATCATAATTTCTGGCTGCTTGTTTTGTTGATCGTTACCTGTTTCCTGTTTGGGGAGCTCATTGTGATTAATGCACATGCTTTCCTTAAGCCTCCTTTGTGCTATCGAAATTAGCTAAGTATAACATATTGCGATAATTATCAGCGTGCCTGTTATTGTTGAGATTATCGTATGAATTTCACTCCGCATTAAAATTTTCCTATCAAATCTGCCTCGTAGATATTCAAGTTTGAGTTTTGCCGGATAAAAGCGTTTGACGTCCCTGCAATAAGCCTCGTACTCAATGCCAAACTTTGAGCGCAAGAAGCTTTCTTCATGAGGAATGATCACAAGATTGTAGAGTAAATAGAAGCTTATGACGAATATAATGACTGCTTGAACACCAGCAATAACGCTCCAGCCAAGACCGATTAAGAAATTTCCGAAATATAACGGGTTACGCATGAGAGCATACGGACCTCTTGTCGCAAGTTTGAGAGCCTTGACGTTCTCGCCTCTATATAAGCCAATGAATCCCACAGCCCAACATCGCCAGACTTGGCCCGCAAGAATTATGACCAGAGCAACAGAAATTTTTGGCAGCGTAGATTTTTTCGCCATGAACAATATCGCCACAAATAACAACGTCCATAGACCGCCGCGCATTTTGAACACCCATTCACGCAATTTATTAAGCATCTTCAACCGAAGCCCCCTTGTGAATATTTTCGCTGACTCCCCAGCCTAACATACGAATAACAACTATAACGCCCATGAATATAGAAATGTAATCCGTGAAGAAGCGACAAATTATTGACATAATCCCGGCCATGTTCTCCGGCATAAGAATTGAATATAACAAAGCGCCTCCACCTTCAGCGACTCCGGACGCTCCAGGAGTAGGCACAAAATACAATATGAACATGAACACAGCTTGAACAGCTATAGTTTGAACGTATCTAAAAGGTAAACCTACCGCGCTCATTAAGACTGGTAAGACTGTGAACAATGCGAGAAGGTGCAAGACTGATAATATTATCGCTACGCAAAGCCAAAACTTGCCGGTGTTGAATACGAGTCTAAAGTTGAGAATGTAGTTATCAATTTCACGATCAAGCCATTGTGTGAGCTTAATGACTCTCTTACGAGAATTTAGGAACTTGAATTTACGTAACAGCATCACGAAAGAGCGGCTTAACTTCTTTATCGTTTCAGGCCTCATAATCGTATATACAACGAAAACCCAACTAGCTATGATGAATGCGAAAACGTAATAAACCACACCTTTTAGAAACGGACTGCCCACAAGAATATCAGGATCGAGAATAAGAGCTATAGGCACAGCGAGAGTCAATATTAAGATCGTCAACATCGTACGCATTAAAGTTATGGCTATTCCCTTCCCAACTGGTATCCCTCTTGTGTAAAGCGCGTAAACCTGAAACGGACCGCCGCCACTCTGCATAGGAGTAACAGCACTGCCGAAATAGTTCAGCCAAGTTAATACAATTCCCATTGAGAAGGATACATGCTCGTGAGCTGCGAAGGCTAGAGCGCAAAATCTCCCCGCATCACACACCCAAGCAATGAACACTACGAACAAGGCAAGCAAAAGTTTTAGTTTATTGGCGGCTAATAATGAGCGTATAGTTTCATGATCAACACTGCGGAAAATTATCAATGCTCCCATTCCGAATGCTAGCAATATGAATATTATCAGACCTTTTTTGAGCGACAAGTTCAAAATCCTCCGTCATGAAAATTTGTAAAACAAGATTATTATAACCTGTATAATTCACGAACAAGAATAGGAGGAGTAAATTTGAATAAATCATATTCCGCGGGAATGGCTCTATATAGATTCTGCATAAGTACATTCTTCAAAATCGGAGGACTTGGAATATTAAGACGCAAATACAAAAACGATATAGCAGAAAGAGTCGGCAACGTTGAGAACGTCCCTACAAATCCTATATGGATTCATGCTGTATCAGTTGGCGAGGTTCAGTCGGCTAGCTCATTGATTCGCAGGATAAAGGCCAATACCTCACAGCCTTGTGTTATCTCAACCGTAACGATAACAGGCAGAACTATGGCGAAAAATTTGTTGACTGGAATTGTAGATAAGATAATTTATAGCCCATTCGACACGCGAAAATTCGTAATACGTTCACTCGATAACATAAAGCCAGCGATTTATATCTCAATGGAAACGGAATTATGGCCGGAGATTCTCGCGCAACTTAAAGCACGCAACATTCCAACATTTTTAGCTAATGGCCGTATTTCAGACAAGAGCTTCAAAAATTTAAGCCGCACAAAATTTTTCTGGAAAGGTGTTTTAGCTTCATTCACAAAGTTGATGGTGAGATTCAATGACGATAAAGAACGCTTTATGGCTTTGGGAATGCCCGCTGATAAAATAATCGTAACAGGAGATTGCAAAGTTGATACACTGCTTGACCGACGAAAAAGTACAAGCCCCGAAAAATGGAGTTGGCTCAAGAAAAAAGACGCGCCATTAATCGTAGCTGGAAGCACTCATCAAGGAGAAGACGAGATTGTAATTTCAGCTTTCAGAATTTTACGACGCAAATATCCTGACGCAAGACTCGTTATAGTTCCAAGACACCCTGAACGAGCTTTGATGGCTATAGCTTCTGTTTTGCCATACAACGAACTTCACGCGGAATTACTCTCACGAATCAACAAGAGCGAAAATTTTGACTATGATGTTATAGCTGTTGACAGAATAGGAGTCTTGTTTGAACTTTACGCGGCGGCTGATGCTGCATTTATAGGGGGAAGCTTGGTTGAGAAGGGCGGACAAAATCCCTTTGAGCCAGCGTTATTCGGATTGCCTGCCATACATGGACCAAGCATGACGGATTTCCCAGACACAGAACGCATGGACGCAATGGGAGCAGCTATTTGTGTGAACACTGACAGCGAACTCGCACGAGCTTGGGAGCAATGCCTAGACCCTGAATACAAAGCTAACGCCCAACAAAATTGTGAAGAGTATTTCAAAACGCTAGGAGGTGCAGCAAATAAAACTTGGGACGAAATTGAATCTTACGTGAAGAAAAATGCTTGACAAAATTTGAGAGTGAGTATAAAATTCCTTTCGTTGTGCTTGACGCAGCGGGCGGATAGTTCAGCGGTAGAACACTTGCTTTACACGCAAGGGGTCGTAGGTTCGAACCCTGCTTCGCCCACCAGAGATTTAACGATTCACGCGGGGTCGTAGCTCAGTCGGTTTAGAGTGTCGGCCTGTCACGCCGAAGGTCGCGAGTTCAAGTCTCGTCGGCCC
>CAJOGG010000081.1 GCA_905234205.1 uncultured Synergistales bacterium
ATAGTGTTTTCCGAGGATTTCGGCGTTCCGCGGGAGTCATCGATGGATTTCGGAACATCCACGGCGATGTTCACCTGGTAAATATAATGGACTTGCGTGGTAGCATAACCGGAAATCAGGTCCTCGCCTTTTACCACCTCAGACTGTTTTCTGTATGACCATTTCTGTGTGGAGGATCGGGCCTCCACTTCATAGCGATAGTACAGATCCGGCTCAACATAATCTGAAATGTCGATATGTGTCTCCTCGGTCATACCACCCCTTGTATAATTCACGGGATATGTAGCTGTTTCGATTGGACCGGGCCAGATAGTGTACTGATATTCTTCAGCTCCGGAAATGGGGTCCCACTCGATTGCCGTTCCCACAAAACGTGGAACCGGAGTATTCAGCATGGGAACAGCAGCGCGAAATAATAGCTCCGTCTGGCGAAAAGTACACGCAAGCACAGCTCCATTAGTGCGGAAGAGTAACACTGAAACACTTTGTGGATTATGTGATCTTGTTGGTCGGATCGTAATAAATCCTAAGGATGGAGAGCGTTATGTTTTGCTTGAAAGTAGTGCAGCAGTAGTAGCGAAGGACAGGTTATTCAAGCGTAAGTTTTGTAAATTTGAGGAATTAATAAATGTCCCGACGCTCTTGGAAAAATAAAAGCCAAGGTAATGGTGGCTGGAATGTTGCAGATCAGATTTATGTGAAAGTCAAGAAAGAGAAGCCGCCCGAACTTACAGTTGATTCTGTTTATCTCGTAAAGGATCATGAAATGAAGTATACAGGCAAGGTGGGTGTCCTTCATAAATTCGTAGCAGTAAAAGGCAGTTGGAGCACAACGCTTTCAGAGTGGCAATTAAACAATGTAAAGGAGAAATGACTATTGAAATTAAGAATTGAACGTCAAAAATTTTTGAAGTCATGGCAGTTGGCTTCGAGAGTGAACAATGGATTTTTGCGAATAGCGGGAAATGTGTTAGAGGCAACGGATATGAAATCCTCTACGAAATGTGTAGCCGACGGGGTTGACGTGTTAGAAGATGGTGTGGCAGTTGTACCCGTGAACATGTTGGGAAGCTTGCTCAAGAAATCAGAATCGGAAGAATTAATTCTTGATGTGAATGCGTCACGTGGGTTACTTAAAGGTACTGGAAATAAATAGTACGCGTTTCACGATACAACCTGCTGATAGCTATCCTAATTTCCCGTCTAGTGATTGTGCAGAATTAATTTGTACAGTAAAAGGATCGGAATTGGCGAGAGTGATTGCAGAAGGGAATGTAGCAGCCGCAGCACCGACCGATTTTCCACGATATTTAGGCACGTGCTTAATGAAAGCCGATAGTGGGATATTAACGGTGGTATCAACTGACGGCAAAAGGCTATCGGTTTCTGAGACATCTAATATCGCATTCGATAACACTGGAGAAATGATATTAACGTCTTCAGCCACAAAGGAGTTAGGTAAGACTTTGGCACAAAATTATGCAGATAATGATGTGAAAATCTTAACCGATGGCGTAATAACGTGGTTCCAGGTTGAAAATGTGGAGTTTGCGATTGTGAGAGTTGAGGCTAATTTTCCAGCGTATATACGAATTTTGAACGATGAGGTTTATACACGCCTCAAAATTAATAGGAGTGAATTAATTTCTGCATTGGAGAGAATTAGCATTATCTCTAGATCAACCACAGCTAATCTCGTTGCAATGCAACTAATTCCTGAACAGGAGAAAGTAAAGCTGTTTTCACGTGCTCCAGAAGTAGGAATGACCAGCGAAACTTTGCTTGGAGAAATCACGGAGAATCCCTTGCAATGTGGCTTTAATGTGAATTTTCTGCTTGATGGTTTGAGAGCGATTACCACGGATCAAGTAGAGATGGTATTCAGCGGCGCGGATACACAGATGCGAATAAAATCTGACAACTTCCTGTATATGGTAATGCCAGCGAGATTATCGAATTTGGATTTAATGACAGATGAAGAAACGGAGGACTTACAGTAATGGTAGATTGGACATATAACCCCGAGGATTACGGCAAGCAGAATTTGATCCCCGAAGGCATTTACTGGGTGCGAATTGATGAGGCTAAAGAGCGTGTTTCAAAAACGGGCAAGGACATGTACGAGCTTGTGCTGAAAGTTAGCGGCCAGCAAAACAAGATTTGGTATTACCTAGTATTTGACAGTTCGACCCCTGAAAAGCAACAGCAGACAAACAATAAACTAGGCGCGATATTTGACAGCTTTGACATACCACGCGGCGATCTCAATATTGAGCATTGGAAGGGTAGAGTTGGAGCAGCAAAGATACGTCATCGACCAGATCAAAACGATGAACTTAGGGCAGACGTGCATTACTTCATCAGGCGGAATAAGCAGGACAAGTTGCCAGCATGGCAGGAACAACCAGGCAAAATGGCAAATATTGAAGTTATACCGTTTTAGTGAGGGAGCGCAAAGCTCCTTCTTTATTAGGAGGGGATTATGAACTGTGTTCAGTGTGGGAAAGATTTCACACCCAAAATAAGAATACAACGATTTTGCAGCAAGGATTGCAGAAGATATTATTTTCACCACCATGAAACTTATCACAAAGAAAATGATACAAACGCTGAAATTATAAGACAGTTTGATTGTCGCCAGTGCAAAAGGCTTGTATTAGTAACTAACAAGAGAGATCAACGCACTGTATTTTGTTCACGTACTTGTGAGCGTAAGTATTGGCGCGAGGTAACAAAACATGCCGTGAAAAATCGTGGAAGCCGTAATAATCAAGGAATGTCTGGTGGCATGAGCTTAGGAAGTCTTATCAGGCGCGAAAGGAGAGATTTAGCATGAGATGTATAAAGCCCTGTCCATATTGTGGTGGAACCGGAGAATTACTTCAACCTTACTCTGCTTCAGCATATGTGCAATGTAGCAAATGTAAAACAGGATTATCTACTGAGCATGGTGAGAAAGCTAAAGAGCATGCTATTTCTATATGGAATACTTGGAGTGATTCATTCTCGTTAGAGAAATTACGATTTTTCAAGAAGCATGTGGAAAATCAGATAAAGTACGGTATGGATAATCCAAAGCATTTGAAGTTAATTGAATTAGCGATAAGGAGATATAAACAATGAGTAAGAAATTGAAGCCTTGTCCGTTTTGCGGAAGTGAAGCTAAAGTCATGGAATAGGAGGACGCAATGAACGAAATTCAGTTACGACCATATCAGCAAGAAGCTCTCGATTCTATTCCAGAATCGGGGGCTTATGTTATCTGCCTTGCAACAGGACTCGGGAAAACAGTTTGCATGTCTCAAATCCCACGGCGCGGACGTATGCTAATACTTTCACATAGAGACGAATTAGTTCATCAGCCTGAGAAATACTTTGATTGCTCATTCGGTGTAGAACAGGCAAACGAGACAAGCCACGGCGAGGAAATTGTTAGTGCGTCAGTGCAATCTCTTGTGAGACGGTTAAATAAATTCGATCCACATGATTTTGACGTGTTAGTTACAGATGAATGCTTTCCGGCAAGCGTAAAAGTTAATGGAGTGCCAATTAGTGAAATTAAGGTGGGGAATTACGTTACAGCTTATAATCATGAGCTACGTAGATTAGAATCGCGGCAAGTGTTACGAGTGATCAAGCGTCCTGCACCAGCAAAATTCATCAAAGTGGGAAATTATTTCATGTGTACTCACAACCACCCGATTTATGATGCAGTACTGAAGAAATATGTTAAGGCTGAGGAATTGAGCGAAACTTTATTGCTTTCCTGCTTCGGATGCGGAGCATTACTACATAGTGGGCCAATTAAAGAAATTGAGAATACTTCGGAAGAATACGTTTATAACCTCGATATCGAAGGGTTAAATAACTATTTCGCTAATGGGATTCTCGTACATAATTGCCACCATTCCACAGCAGCAAGTTATCGCAAAATCTATGACTATTTCAAGCCACGTTTGCACTTAGGATTTACAGCAACCCCGAATAGAAATGACGGAGTCGGTTTGAGCGCGATTTATCAGGATATTATCTTCGAGAGGAATTTACGCTGGGGAGTTGAGAATAATTATCTTTCTCCTATAAAGTGCTTGCGTGTGGAAATTGGCTTTGACTTACACAGAGTTGCTACGAGACTTGGAGACTTTGCAAACGATCAGCTCGATAAGGCCATCAACATTGAGGGAGCTAATAAAGCCGTGGCGGAAGTGTATAGGAAATTTGCTAAGCCACCGTGCCTGATATTCTGTGCGTCTGTTGCTCATGCGGAGGCGTTGGCAAAAGAAATTCCAGGAGCTGTAGCTGTGAGAGGCGGTGAGGATCGAAGCGAAATAGTTAAGGCGTTCAGCAATGGCGAAATTCCCTGCTTAACAAATTGTATGGTGTTCACGGAAGGGACTGACTTACCTAACGTTAAGACAATCATAATGGCAAGGCCGACTAAGAATATAAGTCTGTACTGTCAATGCATTGGACGGGGAACGCGATTAGCACCAGGTAAGGATCACGCATTAATCATAGATTGTGTTGGGGCAGGCGATGACATGGATATTTGCACAGCTCCTTCACTTGTCGGGTTGGATATTAAGGAAGTGCCACCGTCAAAGCGTAACAAGCTACAGGGAAATTTGTTTACACTGCCAGAAATAGCCCTCGAATGTATGGACACTCCAGAAAGCTGGATACAGAATGCACACTATGTTGAACTCTGGGCAAAAGAGCAAAGCTATAACCTGCATAACGTGAACTTTTTCAGAATGCCAGATGGAAGCATGAGCATATTGGATATTTACATACCGCCTGAAGATAGTTTTGGCCGTGTACTATGGAAGGGAAATTACACAAATATACAGAAAGTGATTGATGAAGTGTTCGAGACTCTAAAACGTGATTATTCAGATAAGCGGAGTTTCTGGGATTTAGATTTCGTAAGAATGTGGGGAGAAGGGCCAGCGACGGAAAAACAAATTGCCATAATCCGGAATATTGCGCCACTGTTCAACTACAAAGGCTTGACGAAATTTGAGGCTTCGCAGATTCTTGCACGTAACTTTAAGCCAGAGCCCCCAACCCCGAAACAGATTTATTTCTTGAGGCGGCACGGGTACGACACGAACAAACTAACAAAACGTGATGCTTCAGTATTAATAGGAAAGATTAAGGCGAGTGCATGAAATGTGAACTCTATAACGATAATTTTCAGAACTTCAAGCAATACAATATTCCAAAGGCACAACTGGTAATAGCGGACATTCCATACAATGTTGGCAAGAATGCTTACGCTTCAAATCCTGAATGGTACAACAACGGGAAAATCAGCAACGGCGCGAGCAATAAAGCTAACAAAACATTCTTCAACACTGATATTAACTTCAATATCGCTGAATATTTTCATTTCTGTAATCGCATGGTAAATAAATCAGGCTGTATGATCGTATTTTGTTCATTTGAGCAGATGCAAACGGTTATAGCTTATGGTCAGCGTTATGGATTTCTGCGGAATATCCCGCTATTCTTCATTAAAAATTATTCTCCGCAAGTCCTGAAAGCTAATATGAGGATAGTTGGAGCTATGGAATATGCTGTGTTGTTATATCGCGATAAGCTACCGAAATTCAATAATCACGGGCACATGATATTCAATTGGCAGTACTGGAAACGAGATAGTAAGGAGATTCCTAAAATTCATCCTACCCAGAAGCCATTGAATGTTTTGATGATGCTGATAGATTTATTCACAGATGAAGGCGATGTGGTAATTGATCCATGTGCAGGAAGCGGCGCAACATTGAGGGCGGCAAAGGAGATTAACCGCAATTCTTATGGCTTTGAGGTGTCGAAGCAGTTTTATGAATTAGCTATGGCGAAAATGTTAAATCCACAACAAGAAAGGTTATTTTCATGAATTTTGACCAAGCGGAAAAATATTTGCCATTACTATTACGAAACATGACGACAGGTAAGGATTTTGAGATACAAGATTTAACACCAGGCTATGAACGTAGTAAGGAAGCATTGGCAAAAGATAATAAGACACGTGCAGCTGTATACACACCAGCATATGTAGTTCGTCGAATGACTTTAATGTTAGCAGGTCAAACAGGTTGGCTAACTCCATTATTCAAAGATTCTGACTTTGAAGTGTTTATGTCAACATTTAGTACTGCAATACGGACGACGTTTATAGAGCCGTGTTGCGGGGAAGCTCCATTTATCTGTATGCGCTACGACGCTGTAACTGGTGAACCTATTCCGATTCTAGAACGGGAGGGAATTTTGGATCAGAAGTTTTGTGATGGAGTATATCAGCATCCTATCTTCCCTATGCTGTATGCTGGATTTTATGAGGACGCGAAATTAGCAGTAAAAAGTGTTTATGGTTTTGAGAATGATATACCTAGTTTAATAATTGCCAGAATGAATGTTTTATTAACGTTTATCGAATGGACGCATTATTACTTCGGACATAGCAGAGATTTCAAGAAACACCCTGTACCAACGAATGACGAAATCAAGGAGATAGCGGAGATAATTTGCTGGAATTTTTGGCAGATGGATTTCTTGAATCCTGCCGATGAGGTGATAAAGGACTGGAAGACAGGCGAAATCATAAGATTTAAGGACTACTTTTCTGTTAGGAGGAGAACATGAAATTTGATTTTTGTATCAACAACCCGCCATATCAGGACAATAGGGGGAGACCTGTGTATAACAAACTTATGGATTCAGCTTATGAAATAGCAGATTGTGCAATATTCATCACTCCCGCACGATTCTTATTTGACGCTGGAGCTACTCCAAAGGCTTGGAACAAGAAAATGTTGAATGATCCACTGTTCAAAGTTCTTGCTTACGCACCTAATGCTGCTAAATATTTTAAGGGTGTAGACATCAAGGGCGGCGTGGCTATAACAATAAGGAGGAATAATCATGGAACTATTGACGACGAATACATTTAACGGTATAGCACTCGACGGATAAAGAAAGCGTCAGGCCATTAACAAAATAAAACCACTCGGACAACCGGGCGGCCTACTCTTCATCGTCTTCAAAGTATATGTATTCTTGTTGGTTATGGTATTCTTGCCTCAATAATAAATTCTCCTTTGTGAGCTGGTCAACTTTTTTCTTGAGATCGTAGTTTTCTATTATAAGTTTTCCACACATTGCTTCCAGAGAATCATTCTGTTCTTCCTTCTGCTTGAGCTGTTTCACGTTATCTTCATACGTATTAGTACCATATATTATTAGGAAAAATACTGCTACGCCCCAAAATATAAATACTCCAGCAATTAATATCTCCTCCACTTTCATACCCCCTCACGCCTATGTTACCGCAACCGGCTTAATTATCTTCCTGATAAATATCGAACCCCGCAGCAGGGACATCTTCCCACATATTCGTTATGTTAGTCTTATATTTGCTCACGTACTTTGATACATGATCCATCCACTTACACGGCAAGCACTGGGCAGCCTCTGCATAATAAATTCCACGAAGTGTACTCACGCGATTTAATACCCTCAAAATTCCCTTGTTTAACAAACTCAATACTGAAATGTTTTCTGCTGGAAGCCATACTAAATCGTCTTGGAGCAAAACATATTTTGCCACCGCTATCTCTTTCCTATTAAGAGTTTTTAATAAGTCAGCGATCCTCCCCTCTTCAACCTGCTCATTTTGTATAGCCTCAGCAACAGCTTGCTTTTTGCTCACTCTATCAGAAATATATCGTGCCACATTTTCGGTAAGCAAAGCAAATATCTTATACAGAATCCCCGCGCCACTTAATACCCAAATTAATATTGATACTGATTTTACTGTGTCATACATGCCATTTAGTATAATATGAACATTCGAAAATTCACACAGTAGTACCGACACTAACGAAACACTGAAAGCCGGGCACATCACCTTCCAAGAAAGATATTTGTCCGGCCTCCGGATTATTTCCAAAATCTTTATAAGGTCATCAATAGTCAAAGCCATCACGCTTCCGCTACCATGCCATACATGCGGGCTTTGGCCTCGTCATATAATTCCTGAAAAGCTGCTATCTCTTTAATATCGCCGTCAGCT
>CAJOGG010000082.1 GCA_905234205.1 uncultured Synergistales bacterium
TATTATTTAGTTCCGTTCATGGCGTATATTTTGGGTACGATCTTGTCGGAGATCTTGCCGGAGAAAGTTCGCAATACACACTTTATACGCTGGGACACTATGCTTGTAGGGATAGAAATCATAGTTTTATTTGTCGTTGGGTTAATTCCGTTTTCTTGGCCCAATCAAATTTCGCAAGTTCTGATAAATTTTTTGTGCGCTATGCAGTTCAACACGTTTAGACAGGCTGAAGGAATACCAATGGCTACAACGTTCGTCACAAATCATGTCAGGCAAATCGGAATAAGCATTGCAAGAATAATCAAGCACCATGATCAAGAAGCAGAGGCCCGACAAAAGGCAAGTAAGCACGTGAAATTGATTCTAGCGTTCTTTTTCGGCGGCGTGTTCATGACGTTGATAAGCCAATCTAATCAAGAAGAAGTCATATGGTTCGCGATTATCCCATTGAGTATATGTTTTGCTTTTATGCTTAGATCGGATTTAGTCTACGAGAAAGCCATGTTGGATATTGCACCACACGGACATTAAGAGAGAAGCCCCCATTGCCATAATGACAGTGGGGGAATTTTTTATGACAATTGCACTATAGCTGACGTTACCGGCGCAAAAATTGATATTGCTATGATAGCGATTATTCCTCCTACAAACACGATCAACATAGGCTCAATAAGTGAGATAGTCGCTTTAATTTGTTCGTCAAGTTCTTGATCGTACCAAGTTGCAACACGTTCAAGCATGTTATCAAGGTGGCCGGTTTCTTCACCGATCCTCATCATCTGCGACACTAACACGGGAAATATTCCAGCTTGCTTTGATGCGTCTCCTAGTGATACTCCCCTGATAATAGCCTTGCGAAGCTCTTCATAACCTTTTTGAACAGGAACAACGTTTGCAGTACCTTCAGCCATTTCTATGCCTCGCACAATAGGGACTCCGGCGGAGGTTAAAGCTGAAAGTGTTCTGCTCGATCGCGCCATTGACGATTTCAGCAATATATCCTTAATGACAGGCAATTTGAGTTTTATAGCGTCCATTGTGCCTTTAGTTGCTTTGTTAGTTGAGAGTATATAAATTAATGCTATCGTACCAACAAAACCTCCTGCGACAACGTACCAATATTGCCCGAACCATTCGCCTATACCAAACATAACAAGCGTGATTTCTGGAAGCTCTATGTTGAGAGTTGAGAAAGTCTCTTGAAATTTTGGGACAAGAAATATAAAGAAGAACACCAGTATCG
This sequence comes from uncultured Synergistales bacterium, assembly GCA_905234205.1. Lineage (GTDB taxonomy): Bacteria > Synergistota > Synergistia > Synergistales > Aminobacteriaceae > JAFUXM01. The sequence continues at coordinate 1,244 of CAJOGG010000082.1, forward strand.
CAACCGCAAAAAACATTATGAACGACGGGTAAAACATTGCGCTCCTAACTTTTCTGTGTAAAGCCTCCTGTTTCTCAAGCAGTGTAGCTCCCTGTTCAAGAGCTGGGCCAAGTAAGCCGCCCTCCTCGCCTGACTCGATCAACGAGATTAACAACGAGTTAAAACATTTTTGAGATCTCATCGCCTGACTTAACGGAATACCACGGTCTAATCTGTTCTTGATATCAATCAAAGCTGCTCGCAATGCGTAATTTTTCTCACCGCCCGCGATAACATCAAGTGAAGTCGCAAGACTCAATCCAGCACTTTCCATAGTAGCCAACTGTCGAAAGAATACCATCAAGTTTTTCATAGGAACCCTTCCAGTGTTAAACATAGCCCCCAAATCCATATTAAGCAGCGACTTGAAATCTTTATTGCCCGATTTAGATTTGGACTTTGGCGGTTGCGTAGCTGTTTGCGATGGTTTAGCAGTTTTTGCCGGCTCTTTTGCTTTAGTATCTCCCATTGGAGTCAACCCGATAACCAACATACCCTGACTTTTGAGAGAGTCTAATGCCGCTTTCTGATCTGCTCCCTCAACAAAGCCTTCTGTCATTTGTCCGTCCGAAGTCCGTGCCCTGTATTTGAATTTCATTGTGATTCTCCATATGATAATTTGTAAATTTTGCCTTGACTGTATTATACTAACTTATCGAAATTATGTAGGAAGGAAAATATTTAATGAGAGTAATCTTAGCTTGTGTTCATATAATCATATCACTTTTGTTGATCGTGGCAGTACTTGTACAACAGCGTAAACAGGGAGGCTTCTCTGGTGTTTTTGGCGGAGGCACTCAAGCAGACTCGGGACAGTGGCAGCGCTTCACACCATTAACGAAAATCACAATAGCCCTTGCAGCTATCTTTATGTTGACATCATTCTTCATAGTCTTCCTGAATTAATTTATTTAAGGAGTAATTAACGTGTTAAATTCACTTAGTGAAGTAACGGCCCTCAGAGTTGATAATCATCGTCTTTACAGCGCAACACATGACGAGATCAAAGCTGGAGCCACAACGGATATATATTTCATAAATACTCGTGATGTATTAGCGTCAGTGGATAAACTTAACACCGAAGTAACAGCCGAAATATTTACGCGTACTCGTGGAATGTTTGCAGGTTTGTCCGAAGTGCTTGAATTATTGCGTGATGCACCGGTCAAGATCGAAGCTCTTCCCGAAGGCGAATACTTTTCACCGAAAGAAGTCGTTATGAGGATCAGAGGTCCTTATGGAGCGTTTGGCTATCATGAGACAAATTTACTCGGCATTCTTTCAAGTTCATGTGCTTGGGCGACGGCGGCGCGTGAATGCGTTGAAGCTGCTGGTGATAAGACAGTGTTATCGTTCGGGGCCAGACATTTACACCCTGCTATTGCTCCTGTAATGGAAGCTATGGCCGTGAAATTCGGAGGTTGTGCGGGCGCTAGTTGTATATTGGGCGCAAAGTTATGCGGACGCGAACCATTAGGAACAATTCCACATGCGGCAGTCTTGATAATGGGCGACACTGTGAAACTTGCACAAGCCTATGACGAGGTAATGCCTCCGGAAGTTGGCAGAACTTTCCTAGTCGATACGTTTAAGGACGAGTGCGAGGAGTCTTTACGCTTGGCCGAAGCTTTGGGCGATAAACTTGGAGCTATTAGACTCGATACACCTAGTGAACGCGGCGGAGTTACTGTTGAGCTTGTTAGAGAAGTGCGTTACAGATTAAATCAAGCAGGCTTTAATCACGTCAGGATTGTTGTATCAGGAGGCCTGAACCCCGGACGAATTAGAGAACTTGCACAAGCCGGTGCAGACGTTTTCGGAGTAGGTAGCTATATAGCTCATGCGGTGCCTATGGATATGACAATGGATCTTAAAGAAGTTGACGGAAAACCAGTAGCAAAACGAGGTAGGTTACCGGGCATAATTGAAAATAATAGACTCGTTGTTGTGAAAAACAGAATTTGACGTACCCTTAAGAGTTGATGTCCCAACTCTGTGTGTCTGTTGCCGCATTTCTATCTTGCTTCATGAACTTTTAACACGTGGTAGAATTGTGGCACAAATATTATTTTAGTTCCAAACTTCGTAGCTTCTTCTTCAATATCTTTACTACCATACGAACCTGTTAGAAATTTTTTCAGCCCAAAATGTTCACAATGATATAGCTTAAAGCAAAAAGTTTTCACATTTGGGAATTATACTATACCCACATAGTTGAAGTTACAAGAAAGGGCTAATGGTAGGGCTGATTAAAGATGAAAAGGATAATTTTGTATTTGCTGATAGTGTTTTACAGCAGTTTGCCATGTTTTGCGTTGGAAAGTCCTGATAAAGTTTACGGTCTTTCGCTTGAAGAATGTCTGAATATTGCACTCGAGAATCACCCTTCATTGCGAAAATCCAGAGGCGCGATCCGTGCATCTTCTGCACAGCTTGAACAAACTAAAACGTCTAACCGCTGGAAAGTTACGTTGACAGGCAGAACAAACTACAACGGCGATTATGATTACTGGGACGATGGGTATCATGACGGCAGTTTAGGCATAAACGCAACAAAAACTCTTTATGATACTGGAGTGAACAGGCTTAACCGTGAAATAGGCGCGGAAGATATTCGTTCAGCTATTGAGGACGAGCGAGGCACGAAAATAACTGTTGCTGCTGCCGCGAAAAAAGCCTACTATGACTTAGTGTTAAAGATTTTGAATCGCGACGTAGAACGTGAAAAGCTGGCTAATCTTGAAGAACACCTGAACACGGCACGCGGTATTTACGAAGTCGGTAATAGCTCATTTGTCGATGTAACGAAGGCTGAAGCGGATTTTGCTAGCGCTAAAGTATCTTTGCTGAAGGCAGAGAATGACATTTTGGTGTCTCAGGAGGCGCTGAAGGTAGCTATGGGCGTAAGTGATTATGACATGTTTAATCTTGCGATCGCTACGGATATATTATTACCTCAACCTGCTGGAGAGATTGGACAGCTTCTGAATATTGCCATGACCGATCGTTCTGATTACCGTAGAACTATTAGCACAATTAAGCGGCGAGAACTTGAGATTAAAGTAGCGGCTCGTGATAATTCCCCAACGATTACTGGTTCAATCGGCAGTGATCTCTCAAAGCGTGAGGGCACGTCATCAACAAATGCCTATAGCGTTAATGTCAATGTAAACATTCCTCTTGAGGACGGAGGAATGATGAAAGCAAAATTAGAGTCAGCGCGTGCAATGCTTGAACAGGATAAAGCTGAAGAAGAAAGTTTGCGGCAAACAATTGCACAGAGTTTGAGAAGCGCGGCATTATCACTCACGAACGCGATAGAAAGGGTTAAATCCTCAGAAAGCAGCGTGAAGTATGCTGAAGATAATCTTGAACTTGCACGTGGACGCTATGAAGTGGGTGTGGGCAGTCCCCTTGAAGTTAGTGACGCAGTCTCAACGCTTGCGAGTTCACGTTATACACTGTATCAGGCGCTTTATGATGCACAAATTGCACGTACAGAACTTGATGAAGCAATGGGACATTTACCTCCTGAACTTAACATTGAAGGGAATATATAGACATGATTGCAGGAAAAAAGAAACTTTTTGTATTAAATATTGCTAATGATAATTTGAAGGCAAGAACTTATTGTCAGTGCTCAGACTTTGAGATAACAGGTGCAAAATATGGCGATCATTGAAGTTGAGAATCTTGTAAAGATTTATAAGACAGGAGATATAGAGCTTCGCGCGCTTGATGGTGTAACGTGCTCAATCGACAAGGGCGAGTTTGTTTGCATAATGGGGCCTTCAGGTTCAGGGAAATCCACAATGATGAATATTCTAGGCTGCCTTGATGTTCTAACTTCAGGGAAATACATTCTCGACGGAATCAGCGTTAAAGGACAGAGCAGGGCGGCACTTGCAGATATACGTAACCATAAAATAGGCTTCGTGTTTCAGGGTTATAACCTTTTACAGAAGGCTGATGCACTTGAAAATGTCGAAATGCCCTTAATGTATCGTGGAATATCGTCTTCAATTAGGCGTAAAATGGCTAAAGAGGCTCTTGAAAGCGTAGGACTTGGCGACCAGATTCACAAGCGTCCTTTGCAGATGAGTGGAGGACAGCAGCAGAGAGTAGCTATAGCCCGTGCAATAGTTGGGAAAGCTCCGATTTTGATGGCTGATGAACCGACCGGCGCACTTGACACTAAAACAACGGTTGAGATTATGCAGATATTTACGGCTCTGCATGAGGAAGGCACGACGATCATTCTTGTAACGCATGAACCAGATATAGCAACATGGAGTCAAAGGGTGTTGCGCTTCCGCGATGGAAAACTAGTAGCAGATGAAACAGCCCCGAAAGATTCATCAGGCGAAAATGAAATTAAACCCGGCACTATTTAGCCCTAGGAGAGTTGAAAATGTCAGACAAGAGGCAAAAGTTACGAGCTATTCCAGGCATGGATATTTTATTGGAATCTGATTGGGTTCAGTCTTGGGAGAAAGAACTAGGACGCTTGAGAATTAAACGCATTATCAATCTGGAACTTTCGGCAATTAGAAATAATATTATTGAAAATGATGAGGCTAAGTTTAATGCTGATGAGTTCAAAAATTCATGTTTAGCCGCTTTCATTTTTGCTTCTCGTCCAAGTCTTAAACGTGTAATCAATGCTACAGGCGTCGTTATTCATACTAATCTTGGCCGCTCATTAATAGCTGATGAAGCCGTTGACGCAATGACACAGACCGCAAAATATTACTCTAATCTCGAATATGACCTAAGCGCGGGAAAACGAGGCCAGAGAAATTCACACGTTGAAGATATATTATGCTCAATCACTGGTGCAGAGGCCGCTATGGTCGTGAATAATAACGCCGGAGCTGTCATGTTAGCTTTGAGTGCGCTTGCTAAAAATTCTGAAGTAGTCGTATCACGCGGTGAAATTGTTGAAATTGGAGGTTCATTCAGAATCCCTGACATCATGGAATTATCCGGTGCTAAGTTGATCGAGATAGGCACAACAAATCGCACACACTTATTCGATTATGAACGCGCTATCACGGAAAAAACTTCAATATTACTCAAAGTTCACCCATCAAATTTTAGGATAGAAGGCTTTACGGCATCACCAGAACGAAAAGACTTGGCCAAGCTAGCTCACGAGAATAATTTGATTTTTATGGAAGACGCCGGAAGCGGTTTATTAGTTGAGGGCGAATCAATCAACCTTCCCAAAGCTTCACGAGATATTACAATCAAGGCAACGTTAGAGTCGGGCGCGGACATTGTTACTTTTTCGTAGGCAAAAAAACTTTCATCGACAGAATCAAGGAACACCCCATGGCCAGAGCTTTACGAGTTGACAAAGTTACTTTAGCCGGTTTTGAAGCAACAATGAGGCTTTACGCGCAAGGACGTTATGATGAAATACCTACTCTTAGAATGTTAAGGCTTGATAGCGATGAATTACGTAGACGTGCTGAAAGTCTTGCAGAAAAAATTAATGCTGAAGTTATAAAGACTCAAGACGCAGTTGGCGGAGGTTCTTATCCTGAAATAGCTATTGAGGGCTGGGGCGTATTAGTTCATTCACAGTTAAGCGCGAGTTATATTCAGAAGGCTTTAAGAAATTATGAGGTACCAATTTTATGCGGAGCACATGATGACGAGATTATATTTCACGTTCGAACGCTCTTAAATCGGGACGAAGATTTTATTGTTGCTGCGCTTAAGGAGATTCTAAATGCGTGAAATTTCGCTAGTGTTGGGAACTGCTGGACACATTGACCACGGCAAAACTGCTTTAATAAACGCTCTAACCGGAATAGACTGCGACAGGCTCATAGAAGAGAAAAAACGCGGTATCACGATCGAATTAGGTTTTGCGCCATTGCGTCTTGACGATGATAGAGTGGTAAGTGTTATTGACGTTCCAGGACACGAAAAATTTATCCGTCAAATGGTATCCGGCGCCTCTGGAATTGATGCGGCGTTGCTTGTTATTGCGGCTGATGAAAGCGTCATGCCCCAAACTCGTGAACACGTGGCCATTATGGAATTATTAGGAGTTCATGATGGATTAATAGCCCTCACGAAAATTGATCGAATTCAAGACGATGAAGGAATGTTGGAACTTGTAATCGACGATGTGAAAGAATTTGTGAAAGGCACGTTTTTGGAGAGCAAGCCAATAGTCCCTGTATCGAGTGTTACAGGTGATAATCTTAACAAGCTACGAACAGAGATTAAAGCCTTGATTGATCGTGTGAAAGTCAGGCCGAGGAGCGGAGCATTTTTCCTGCCAGTTGATAGGGCGTTTGTGATTTCAGGATTCGGAACAGTCGTAACTGGAACAGCATATCACGGTACAGTCAAACCAGGCGATAAAATTTTAGTACTGCCCTCTGAACGTGAAGGACGTATACGTACATTGCAGGTTCATAATCAAAACGTCGAAAGCGCGTATGCTGGTCAGAGAGTCGCTGCTAACTTGGCCGGAATTAACATTGACAAAATTGCTCGCGGTGATGTCGTGTGTCATAAAGGCGTGTTCAAATCCACAAAATGTCTTGAGTGCATCATAAAGCTTTTACCGACCGTCAAAGAATCTTTGAGGCATTGGCAGCGAGTCCACGTATGCACGGGAACTTCTGAAGTTTTGGCGCGCGTTTCATTGTTGGACTCAAAGCAAATTGACCCGGGCCAAGAATCTCCGGCACAGCTTGTACTCGAAGACCCCGTAGTGTGTACTTATGAACAACGCTTTATTATTCGTTTCTACAGTCCATTAATCACGATAGGCGGAGGAAAAATTATTTTTCCGTATTCTTACAAGCCACGAGGAGCAACTTCACGCGCAAAAATTCTTGATCGAATAGAAAATCTACGAGACGCCGACGAGCAACAACGCTTTGAATATATAATTCATGAGGCAGGACAACTTGATAAATCTGACGCACTGATATTGATTCAGAACACACAGGAAAACGTGAACGCACTTGCGAAAATTTTAATCTCCGCTGGCAAAATCATTGAGCTTGATAATATTTATGTCTCTAAAACTTATGCGCAGGAATTATTAAACGAGTTAATCGCTTCTGTGAAAGATTATCAGGATAATTATAAATCTGAAGCCGGAATGCCCCTTGAAAACTTCACAGCCTCAAGAGCTTTGATTAATCTTGCAATCGAAAAAGGGCTATTGATTCTTGACGGTAATAAGCTTCACACACCTGACTTTATCCCGGAGAATGATGAAACTTTCAACGCTAATAAAGCGCTCGTGAGAAATATATGTATGTCTCATAAGTGGCAGTTAATAACGCTAAACGAGTTGAAACAGAAAGTGAACTTACCCGAAAAAATATTCACTAAGATAATTCAGGCCATGAGAAACTCTGGCGAACTTGCATTAATTCCAGAAGGCTATGTGTTAATCGTTGAGCTTGAAAACGAAATGCGAGCTATCTTACGCAGTTTGGGAAATCAATTCACTCTTGCACAGGTCAGGGACGCAACAGGGAGTACCCGCAAATTTATTCTACCTGTACTTGAATACTTTGACAGTAAGGGCTACACGAGAAGAGCTGGTGATGTACGAGTCGCACTGTGATTTTCTAATCATATTTTAGCTGCAAAGATAAGTTATTATGTCAAGAATGTGATCAACCTGTGAAGAGTCTTTTACGCCCGTCTTACACCATGTAGCAAAATGTTCGCAGTTGTTTAACGCAAGATTATAGCCGCCTTGGCCAAGCTTGCTTCTCGCACGCTCTACAGTCTCTCCGCCGGAATATAAATGGTAATTTTTCATACGCAGCTTCTTGATTAACTGCCATATCTGAAATATATTTTTGCCTTGGAAATTATTTGGAAAGATAGAATCTTGGGAAGGTGTTTTTGGAAAGTTACATACATTGAAAGTTTTTGCTCCGTTCAGAAATTCTTCAAGCGAAGTCTCCCGAACTACACCGTTAAAATCATTGGGGCCGGTTGCTCCAGTGTAATGTATGACTCGATTTCCGGCCTCAACATAAATTCCATAATGGCTATATAAGCCCCTGTTCACACGAATTACATCACCATTCTTGATATTCATTTCTACAGCATCTCCATCAAAATAGACTTCCTCTCCTCAAACTCCTCCTCAGTAATCGCCCCCATGTCCAAAAGCTCCTTCAAACGCTTAAGCTTCTTCATGGTCTTAAGAGCTCCCGAATCACCAAGATTATTCACCATACAACGCCTCTCCCAATCCTTCATAATACCCATAATTTTTCACCTCGTTATAATCTAGTCAAGCCCGTCCGAAGTCCCACGCCCAAAGATCTCATCAAGCGTAGCCTTCGCCAACTCCTTCACCTCATCATCAACATATGCCTGAGCCATCACAAGCGCCGCACCGATCGCCGCAAGGTCATCACTGAAGCCAACAACCGGAATAACATCAGGCACAAGATCAATCGGCAAAATAAAATAACCCAACGCCGCCACAATAGCAGTCTTAATATACGCAGGGCAACCCGGCTTCTTCATGACATAATACAGCTGCAACGCCTTATAAATCAACACACGCCCCGCACTCTTCAACACGTCCTTGATCTTATCCCAAAAACTATCGTCAGAATAATGCTGGGCATACTTCGGATCAAGCTTCTCAATGTAATTAGCCATAATAAATTTCTCCTAACCAATAAACGGAATAATCGAACCCGCCTTCTTCTTGGCCTTCATAAGCTCCTTGACAATCTGCGTATTAACGATAAACATAATTATCTCTCCATTCTGATTTATAGTTCCAATATATAAATCTATGATTTAAGTGAAAGTGTCAAGAATGGAAAAACCCTAATAGGAAGGTTCGCAACCCAGAAAAAGCTTTTGTCACAAGAAGATTTCTTCGTTTCAATCCCTAATAGGAAGGTTCGCAACGGTAGCCGAATTGACTATGAAGCTGATTTTATTTTGTAGTTTCAATCCCTAATAGGAAGGTTCGTAACGGTCAACAAATCCCTTGATTGCTGACATATGGTATTTTAGCACACCTGCACGAAATACGAAATTTTGAACTCGTGAACTCATAAAGCATTGTGTTTTCCAAGCGTTTGAGAGCGCTGGAGCTGATTACATACAAAGTTTTGGCCATGATCATATTTTCTTTCGTGATTATTTTTTAATGGTGGAGGCGAGGAGAATTGAACTCCTGTCCGGTGTGGGCAAATCTGAAATTTCTACAGGTTTAGTCTTATATTAAATGTCGTTGAGATTTGGCAAAAGACGGCCGCTTCTCTCCCAAGACTTCGATTATGAGTTCTCCGTTCCTGCAAAGTCCGACAATGAAGGGAAAATCCGCCTTAATGACATCAGCAGACAACCGACGGAAAAATTTATCTGTTGACGTTAGCAGCACTAAGCCGCAAGCATATAAGTATTGACAGTTATTTTGTGCTCGAAATTTTACGG
>CAJOGG010000083.1:0-6488 GCA_905234205.1 uncultured Synergistales bacterium
TTAACGTAAGGAGTTTCACCACAACCAGCACATGCACCACTGAATTCAAAGAGTGGCTTAGTGAATTGGAGGTTCTTTGGATTATTTCTTTCAATGTGTTTATCAGAAACTTTATTGAAGAAATAGTGTCCAAGTTCAACTTCCTTAGATTCAAGAGCAACGTGGATTGGTACGAATGATAATGCTTTTTCACCTTTCATACCTGGACATTGGTTAACGCAGACTCCACAACCTGTACAATCTTCAACTGATGTTTGGATTCTGAACTTATAGTTTTCAAGTCCTTTACCCATAGCCGCTGTGGTGTTTCCTATTGCGTCAAGGTGGTCTGTGATCTTGCGAACGCCTTCAGGTAACTCGCTCATCTCTGCAATTCCGCCCGCGTTATCTGCGATTGGGCCGTAAGCGTCAACACTCAATGATATACCCGTGATTGAAAGCATACCTACTGCCGCGACTGCTACACCGAACATTCCTGCAAGATAGTAGCTGATAAGAGTTGATAAGCAGATTAAAAGCACAGGGATACCAGTTGACATCATGCCAAGCGACATTCCGGAAAGAATGACAGTTGAGGAGCCAGTGTTGGATTTTTCAGCAACTTTCTGAACGAAATGATAATCGCCTGAAGTGTAAATCTCCGTAACGATTCCGATTATGATTCCGGCCAAGACTCCTGAAGTAACTGACAGGAAGACGTTCATTGAGTTGGAGAAGAAGAACAGAATGCTTAATACAAACGTTCCAGCGATCATTAAGCCGCCAGCTACGAATGTTCCAGTTCTGAGAGCAAATGCTGCGTCGCCGTCCTCGATTCTCTTCATGACTCCGCCCATTCCAGGAAGCTTACGAATGAATGCTCTTACAGCCGCTGAAAACGGTGCCTTCTGTGAGATCATCATACAGCCAACGATTGAAGCAAACACTCCCCAAGCCGCCAAGAACATCGGGAAACCAATTCCCCATAAGCCAAGCTGTGAGTCAGCTACGCCGGGTGTGAACGTGTATACAGCGCCGATAGCCATAGCCGCTAAAATTGAGTTCACATAGCTCTCGAAAAGGTCTGCGCCCATTCCCGCAATGTCACCGACGTTATCGCCAACGTTATCAGCAATAGTAGCAGGGTTTCTGGGATCGTCTTCAGGGATTCCGGCCTCAACTTTTCCGACCAAGTCCGCACCAACGTCAGCAGCCTTTGTGTAAATTCCGCCGCCTACACGTGCAAACAATGCGATCGAACTTGCGCCCATTCCGAAAGCTGTAAGTGCTGTAACATCATTCAGGAATAAATAAGCAACGCTCAATCCTATAAGTCCAAGACCTACAACAACCATTCCGACAATGCTTCCACCGGAAAAAGCTACCTCAAGAGCACTTCCTGCTGCTGGTGATTTTGTTGGATCGTCTACAGCCTCAGTACCTTCAGCTTGAAGTCCCGCAAGAGCCGCAAAAGTTGTACGACCGTTTGAATTTGTTGCTACATACATTCCGATATAGCCAGCCGTTGCACTGCACAAAGCCCCTAATATAAATGCAAACGCCGCACCAAGTCCAAGAGCTGACACAAGCAAAATCGCTACTACACCAACAAACGGAGCAAGCCACGTATATTCTTTCTTCAAGAATGCCATAGCGCCACCATGAATAATTTCGGAAAGCTCTTTCACTCGCGCATGTTTAATCTGGAGTTCTTCAACTTTTTGATAAACTGTCCAGGCATACAGTCCAGCAAGTACTCCGAAAACCAGAGTTATAAATACTAAGAAAAGCCACATGAATCTATTTACCTCCCTATGGTAAGAATATTGATTGTTAGATTATAGCCTAAAAATTTTTTTCACGCCTCAATCTTTAATAGTATTGCCTGTAGATTTTTCTTAACGCTCGTTCATTTTCGGGATATTTCTATGTGCGATACTTGACAAAGTCCATGTGAATAAATTATAGTTCTTAACATCAAACATTTTTATGAAGCACAGGAAAAATTTAATGGCCTATAAAAACTTGAATATCATTCAAAATTTTATGCAATACGTAATGAATTCTGACACGGAAGAATTCGCTCGAGGGATTCTTTTTTGTTTCGGTGCACCAACTATACAGGGAATAAAAGCGTCTTGCTTGATAAATTTCAGAAGGCATTCTCACGAGGACATGCGCTCAATCTGGAAGGCCAAAGCTGACGAGTGGCTTAACCCTCTTGGAGTTCAATGGCTGCTCTTGAATGATAACGGCGAAAATATTAGCAATGCTCTGGTTTTGATTTATAGGCGTGAGTTATTAGAACGTGCATTAAGCTGTAACGAGGCGTGCGAGATTCTCAAAATTCGAGGCTATCCGTTGAATGACGTTGAAGGCTGCCTAGATTGTTTGTGTAGAAAATTTTGTGAGGGCTTTCCTCATGAGATAGGCTTGTTTCTCGATTACCCGCCTTATGATGTTTTGTGCTTCATGGAAAATCGTAAGTGTGAAAAGTGTGCAAAATTGCTCTCGCGTTCTTACTGGAAAGTGTACGGAAATGTTAGACGAGCAAAACGAGCTTTCAGGAAATATAAACGTGCGGAGTATGATGCAGCCCGATTGATGTTAATGGGTGAATAAATTTCAGTAGGAGGATTTATTATCATGGCAAAAGTTTTAGTAGTTTACGCGACAACAACAGGCAACACGGAGAAAATGGCAGGCGCTATCGTTGAGGGAGCAAAGGGAGCTGGAGCTGATGTAACATGCAAGGCCGTGGCTGATGCTTCCGTGGGTGAACTTGGCGGTTATGATGTAATAGCGTTTGGTTCTCCAGCAATGGGCGCTGAAGTTCTTGAGGACAGCATGGAGGAGTTTTTCGCTTCTGCAACAGACGCTATCAAGGGCAAAAAAGTTGGCGTGTTTGGTTCATATGATTGGGGCGATGGTGAATGGCTTAGGACTTGGGAAGATAGAGTGAAGGAAGCTGGCGCAACCGTTGTAGCTGAAAATCTCAAAGCACACCTTGAACCCGATGATGACGCTATCGCCGAGTGCAAAGCTTGGGGCGCAAAATTAGCATAAATAATACACGCGTACTTAAACACAGCCTCTTATGGAATCAAGATTCTATAGGAGGCTTGTTGCTTCTCTTACTTACCCTACAACACCGTCCCAGAATATAATGAAAGAGCATACCCACTATTGAGTACACCCTTCCTTTTCCAATTTTGTAAATTGCCGTATTTGTGGAATTAACGTATGTTCATGGCAAAATTCATAGCGTTGAAGCTGTTCATGCCGCCAAATCCTCCGGGAGTCTGTCCTCCAAACTGCTGAATCCGCTGAAGCCCTCTGGAGATGTGGGCTGAATACTGTTCTGTTGTCCTGCTATCTGTTGAGGCTGAGTTTCCTGTGGCGGCACTTCCTGCATTGATTGTGTATTGGTCTGAAGTGATGTCGTGAAATTCTGATTATTGGCAGCGCCAACATTTCTCTGTGTCTGCATAGTCTGGAACATTGAGGAACTACTATACTGATTTACGCGCATCATAATGATACAACAACTCTTAAAAAATCATACATCCTTGATACTAAAATTACACCCGTGTCATTTTCTAAACGTATTTGATTATAAAAAATCCCCCTGCCATATTACACAGAGGGACTTTCACTTGTGGACAAATTTGTCTAGAAGTTTTCGTTAATCGTCTTCCTTCACAACTTTGATAGCTAACTCGTCAAGGCGTTCTTGTTCAACTGGATCAGGAGCATTTGACATCAAGCACTGTGCTTTTTGAGTCTTCGGGAATGCCATAACGTCTCTTATCGAATTTCCGCCACAGAGTAGCATTACTAGCCTATCGACTCCGAGAGCCAAGCCGCCGTGAGGAGGTGTGCCATATGATAACGCGTCAAGGAAGAAGCCGAATCTGCGTTTAGCGTCCTCTGGTGTGATGCCCAAGCTCTTGAACAATCTCGCCTGAACTTCAGGATCATGAATCCTTATTGAGCCTCCGCCAACTTCATTGCCATTCAATACACAGTCGTATGCTCGCGCCAAAGCGTGTTCGGGGTCTTCATCAAATGGTGTATCGTTATCAAGTGCCGGCGACGTGAACGGGTGATGCATTGCTACCCAACGCTTCTCTTCTGTGCTCCACTCAAACAGCGGGAATTTCGTTACCCATAAGAATTTCCAGTTATCAGGAGAATTATCAAAGAGGTCTTCACGCTTCTTGCCTAGTTCAAGTCTCAACGTTCCCAAAATTTCACAAGCCTTGCCTCGTGATTCGTTGGCTACGATAAATAATGCGTCGTCGGGTTCCATTTTTGCAAGCTCACGAACTTTATCGAGGTCTTCAGGTGTTAAGAACTTCACCAACGGCCCCTTCAGTCCGCCTTCTTTGTACAGGAAATTAGCAAGCCCGGAAGTGCCAAGCTTGATTGCTCGTGCTTCAAGGTCCATGATCTCCTTACGTGACATTGCTGCACCACCTGGTAATCTCAAGCCACGTACAACTCCACCAGCGGCCAAAATCTTTTTGAAGGGTTCAAAGCCTGAATCTCTGAACGCGTCGGCCAAGTCGCATAACTCAAGCTTAACTCTCAAGTCTGGTTTATCGCTTCCGTATTTGTCCATTGCTTCCCAGTATGGCATTCTGATAAATGGTGTAGGAATATCAACACCCCTGATTAACTTGAACAAGCCCTTCATGTAGCCTTCGATTAATTCCATGATGTCGTCTTCAACAATGTAGCTCATCTCAATATCAACTTGTGTAAATTCCGGCTGTCTGTCGGCCCTCAAGTCCTCGTCGCGGAAACAACGTGCTATCTGATAATAACGATCGAAGCCGCTTATCATTAATATCTGCTTGAAAAGTTGCGGGGATTGTGGGAGTGCGTAGAAGCAACCTTGATTGACTCTGCTTGGGACGAGATAATCGCGTGCACCTTCTGGAGTTGCCTTGGTCAACATTGGAGTCTCAAGTTCTACAAAATTTCGTTCGCCTAAATATTCTCGTGTGAAAGCGTTAATCTTTGAACGTGTACGGAGATTATATTGCATTTTCTCGCGTCGCATATCCAGGTAGCGATATTTAAGCCTTATATTCTCGTCAACGTTGTCGGTCTCGTCACCAACTTCAAACGGTAAAGTCTTGGCCCTCGACATAACAAGGAAATCACTTGCGACGATCTCTATATTGCCTGTTTTAAGTTCAGGGTTCTCCGTACCTTCAGGTCTGATTCGCATCTTGCCTTTAACAGCTACGCAATATTCGTTTCTCAAAGTTGCCGCTAATTCGTGAATCTCTTCAGGAGTTTCAGGAAGTGAAGGATCAAAAACAACTTGTATAGGCCCGGTCCAGTCCCAAATCTCAACAAAAATTATTCCGCCTAAATCTCGTCTTGCACGTACCCAGCCATTAGCTCTAACTTCTTTTCCAGCGTCAGCTTCTGTAAATTGTCCGCATAATGAAGTTCTCTGCCAGGTCTTGTCAAAAATTCTTGCCATTTATAAATCTAACATTCCCTTCGTAGAATTTACTCTTTACTCTTGTATATTATAGCCGTTAAGAAAATGAATGCGGGTATGAATCATAATCTGCTTTATTGGTCAAGCGTTTAGCTCTTTCAGTGTATAATTACGGAAATTTTTAGAAGGAGTCAGATTTTATGGCATTCACAGTCTGCGTATTATCACCGGCTGCAAAACGAGATACTTATATAGCAAGCTACATAGCTGGAGAAGCTCCAGTAACTGGTCATGACGTAATGAACGAAATGATCACTAAGCACGATATGCCTCAGCGAAGAGTTATAGCTTGGTTTGTAAACAATTATACACGCCCTCTTGATTGGATAATTGATGAAGATGCAACAGTTGAATTTATCCCTTCAACGTCTCCGACCGGGCAAAGAATTTACAAGCGCACATTAGGTTTTGTGTTAATAATCGCCTGTGCAAGAGTCTTAGGGCGCAAAGTAATCTTGAGGCATTCGATCGCTGAAAGTAATTATTGGGAATTTGAGGACGGCCCCGTGACTCAAGCTGACGTTGACAAGATAAAAGTTGAGATGAACGAAATAATCCGACGTGATTCGCCAATAGTCAGAGAGATATTAACGATTGATAAGGCACGACGAGTCTTTCAGCGACAGAACGAACCCGAAATAGCAGAGCTTTTTGTCAGAGCAAATTTAGATCCCGTTGAAGTATATCGTTGCGGAGATCGTTACGGATATTTCTGCGGTGGGCCGCTTGCTTCTTCAACAGGAATGCTTCGAATGTTCGATATAGTTCTTTATGAGCAAGGCATGCTGTTGCGTTCACCTACCCCAGAATCGCCGGAAGTTATCCCGGAATTAAAGCTTGATCCTTCAATGGGTAAAGTGTTCTTTGATTATGCTCATTGGTTACAAGTTTTGGATCTCAACTATCTCAACAAACTTCATCACAGAGTCACAGAAGGCAAAATCCAGGAACTTATATTGATCGCCGAAGCTTTTCACTCGCAGTCACT
>CAJOGG010000083.1:6531-7722 GCA_905234205.1 uncultured Synergistales bacterium
AGGGCCTTCTGGTTCAGGCAAGACAACTTTTTCGGAACGTCTCAAAGTTCAGTTAATGGTCTGCGGAAAAACTCCTGTAACATTGCCGCTTGATAACTACTTCAAAGAACGCGAGGACTCTCCCAAAGATGAAACCGGCGAGTACGATTATGAACGTCTTGACGCTTTGGACTTGGAATTACTTGAGGACAACTTGACGAGAATTTTAGCGGGCGAAGAAGTTACTACACCTGTCTATAATTTCATTAAGGGCAAGAAAGAGCCGGGCAAGGTCATAAAGCTTAAGCCTTCGGACGTGTTAATCATGGAGGGAATACACGGCCTTAACGATCATATTTTATCAATGCTGCCTGAAAATAGTCGCTATGGTATATTCGTATCACCATTGACTGGAATTTGCATTGACCCACATAACAGAACAAGCACCAGCGATAATAGATTGTTGCGTAGAATAATTCGTGACTACAGGACAAGAGGCAAGAGTGCGCAAGTTACATTGGAAGTTTACCCAAAAGTTATCAGGGGGGCCAAGAAATATATTTTCCCGTACAGGAGCAGAGCCAACGCTATATTTAACTCGTCATTGCCTTATGAGCTTGGAGTATTAAAACCCTATGTTGAGCCCTTGTTACACACTGTTGACGAAAATTCGAGCGTGTTCAGTGAGGCTTTAAGGCTGCTTAATATTTTGCGATTTGTCCCAGCGTTGAATAACGATGGCATTCCGAACAACTCTGTTATAAGAGAATTTATCGGTGGGAGTTGTCTGGACGTATAGTTTAGCATTCTCCCTCCCCTTGTTTTTTGTGATTTTGGTAGAATTATAGTCAACTTTCACAAAATAGTTCCGGGGGTGTGATCTCTTTATGGAAAATCGTGTGTCACTGCTTGTAAAAATTGCCATAGGCTTCTTTTTCGGGATAATATTCGGTTTTATAATTGCTCCGATACTTAAAGACTCTTACGTGTTGATTCATTACGTAATGCCGTTTATTGATCTCGTTGGGAAAATTTTTCTGTCGTTGCTCACCATGTTGATAGTGCCGTTAGTATTCTCGTCAATCGTTTCAGGAACAGCTTCTGTTGAGGACGCAAGAAAGATAGGACGCTGGGGACTGAAAACTTTGTCTCTATACTTACTAACAACTGTGCTTGCTGTAGCCATTGGTCTAGTTATTGCAAATGTAATTA
>CAJOGG010000084.1 GCA_905234205.1 uncultured Synergistales bacterium
GGCAGCCCAGATTGCCGAGACTGCCCAGTCAACAGGAGCAAGAGTTTCAGGGCCAATTCCACTTCCCACAGAGGTTGGACGCATAACAATCCTGAAATCACCTCATAAAGACAAGGACGCTCGTGAACAGTTTGAGATGCGTACTCACAAGAGATTGATAGATATTATTGAACCGACACAGAGAACAATGGACGCGCTTATGCAGTTGAATTTAGCGTCGGGCGTGGACATTCAGATAAAATTTTAGCGTTAAGGAGAAAGTATTAACATGTCAATAGGGATTCTGGGGAAAAAACTCGGAATGACACAGATATTCGACACTGAAGGGCAGGCCGTAGCTGTTACGGTCGTCCTTGCTGGGCCGTGTAGCGTTGTCGCTTTGAGAACCCCTGAACAGAACGGTTATTCAGCTGTTCTTCTCGGCTTCGGGGCTGTAAAGGCTCATAAGCTGCCCAAACCTCAAAAGGTAATGTTCGAGAAATTAAAGCTCGAGCCCAAGAAAGTACTTCGTGAATTTAGGCTTGATGACGTAAAAGGCTATGAAGTAGGACAAGAGGTAAAAGCAGACTTGTTTGAGGCCGGAGAGAAAGTTGATGTCAAAGGTATTTCCAAAGGTAAAGGTTTCGCAGGCGTTATGAAGCGTCACCATTTTGGAGGTCAGCAATTCAGTCACGGTACTTCGGTCGAACATAGGCACGGAGGTTCAAGCGGCGCAATTTCGTATCCTGGTCGTGTATTCCCTGGCAAGAGAATGCCCGGACACATGGGAAGCGATAAAGTTACAGTCAAGAATCTCACCGTCATGGCCGTAGATATTGAGAATAATTTGATTTTGGTAAAAGGCGCAATTCCAGGCTCGAAAAACAGCATGGTAGCCCTCTACAAGAAAGCATAAGGAGGGGAATAAATAACTATGCCTTTCGTAAAAGTATACGAGTTCAACGGAGAAAGAGCCGGGGAAATGGAGTTATCCGCAAAAGTATTTGACACTCCTGTGCATATGTCAGCGATTCATCAGGTCGTTGTAGCTCACTTGGCCAACTGCCGTCAGGGAACTCACAGTAGCAAAACGCGCGGCGATGTTTCAGGTGGAGGCAAAAAGCCTTGGAGACAGAAGGGAACTGGTCATGCCCGTCAAGGTAGTACACGTTCACCGATCTGGGTACATGGTGGTGTAGCTCATGGTCCACACCCAAGAGATTATCATCAGAAAGTCAACAAGAAAGTCCGTCAGCTAGCATTAAGAAGCGTGCTCTCCGATAAAGTTCGCGAGGATCTTATGTCAGTCGTGAAAGGTTTTGACACAATCGAGAAACCCAACACGAAGGCAATCAAGAATTTGTTCACGGCCCTTGGAGTCGGCAAAACGTTAGTTATCTATCACAATAACGCTCTGAACGTAACTCACTCTGTCAGGAATTTACCCGGGGCAAAGTGCATCAACGTAGCTAGCATTAACGTTTATGACATTCTGAACGCAAAGAACTTGATAGTAACACCTGAAGTTGTCGCGAAGATTGAGGAGGTATATTCGAAATGAATTTAACTGCTCACGATATAATAATCCGCCCGATAATCACGGAAAAATCAAGCTCATTAATGGCTCTGAATAAATACACGTTCGAAGTACACAAGACAGCCAACAAGATTCAGATTGCAAAGGCCGTTGAGGAAGTCTTCAATGTGAAAGTGGCCGGAGTAAACACGATTAACGTTAAGGGCAAAGCACGTCGCCGCGGACTCACAAAGGGTTACACTCGTTCATGGAAAAAAGCGATAGTAGCTCTTAAACCGGATCAGCATATCGAGTTCTTCGAGGGTGCTTCGATATAAAACAGGAGAAACACGAACATGTCAATTACACAGTTTAAGCCGTATACCCCGTCTCGTCGTCATATGAGCATTCAGGGTCGCGAGGACATTACGGCCGATAAACCAGAACGTTCGCTTGTAGTTCATCTTCGTAAACATGGCGGCAGAAATAATACCGGTCGTATTACCATGCGTCATATCGGAGGCGGACACAGGAGAGCTTACAGAATCATAGATTTCAAGCGTGAGAAATTAGGCATTCCCGGAAAAGTTGCAACGATCGAATACGATCCCAACAGAAACGCAAGAATAGGCCTCATTAATTACGCTGATGGCGAGAAACGTTATATCATCATGCCCAAGGGCCTCAACGTCGGCGATACGATTTATTCAGGCCCAGAGAGCGATATAACCCCCGGCAACGCTTTGAAGCTCAAGGATATTCCGGTCGGTACGATCATTCATAATCTTGAGTTACAGCCAGGCTGCGGTGCCAAATTAGTACGTTCAGCAGGAGCAAGTGCGCAATTAATGTCCAAAGAAGGCAAGTACGCTTATATCAGAATGCCAAGCGGCGAATTGAGATTAATCTTGCTTGAATGTATGGCTACAGTTGGGCAGGTCGGGAATGAAGATTACGACAATATTTCATGGGGCAAGGCCGGCAAAACTCGCTGGAAGGGTCGTCGTCCGTCAGTCCGTGGAATGGTAATGAACCCAGTGGATCACCCTATGGGCGGTGGTGAAGGAAAATCAAAATCCAATAAGCACCCTGTATCACCTTGGGGAACTCCTGCAAAGGGTTACAAGACACGCAAGCGCAAACCTTCAGATAGGTTGATAATCCGCAGGCGTTATGAGAAATAGTAAGGGAGCTGATTAAATAAATGCGCTCAACTAAGAAAGGGCCTTTTGTTGAACAGAGGCTCCTGGACAGAATAGAGGACATGAACGTTTCTGGCAGCAAGAAAGTAATCAAAACTTGGTCAAGACGTTCAACCGTAGTGCCGCAAATGATCGGACACACAATCGCTGTACATAACGGACGTATGCACCTTCCCGTTTATATCAGTGAGAACATGGTCGGCCACAAATTAGGCGAGTTCGCTCCAACAAGAAAGTTTGGACATCACGCCGGACAAGATAAGAAGAAGTAGAGGACGGAATCATGGCAAAAGAGATCAGAACAGCTACAGCCAGTACGACAAACGTCAGAATTTCTCCGTATAAAGTCCGTCAAGTGTTGGAACTTATTCGAGGAAAAACAGCAGAACGCGCAGTAGTGATATTGAAGTTCAGCGACAAAAAGGCCGCCAGAATAATATCGAAGGTGTTGAACAGCGCAATGGCGAACGCGGAGCACAATAAGGGCATGGATTTAGATAAGTTATACGTACACGAAGCTTACGCTAATCACGGCCCCATGATGAAGAGATATAGACCCGTAGCTAAGGGCGCAGCTCATCATTATGTACACAAAACTTCGCATGTAACAATAACGCTCGGCGAACGTCAGTAGGAGGAAATTTTAAGAATGGGACAGAAAGTTCACCCAATCGGCTATCGTCTCGGTGTCTCAACTGAATGGCAGTCGAGATGGTATGCAGATAAAAAACATTACGCAAAAAAGTTACATGAAGATATAAAACTGCGTAAATACATCATGAAGAAGTGGGAAGGCGCAGGCATTTCACGTATCGAGATCGAGCGCGTTGGGCCAGTTGTGCGTTTCACTATTCATACAGCAAGACCCGGTGTTGTCATCGGTAAGGGCGGCAACGAGATTCAGAACATCAAGAACGAATTACAAGCTATCACTGGTGGCAAAGTAATGGTAAACGTTCATGAGATCAAGAATCCTGACGTGGAGGCCCAGTTAGTTGCAGACGGAATTGCAAGTTCACTTGAGCGCAGAGTTTCATTCAGACGTGCAATGAAGCAGGCAATTTTCAGAGCTACTAAGGCCGGTGTAAAAGGAATCAAAGCTCAGGTTGCAGGACGTTTAGGCGGCGCGGAAATCGCTCGCACAGAGTGGTACAACGAAGGCCAACTTCCATTATCAACGATTAGAGCTGATATAGATTACGGATTCGCAGAGGCAGTAACTATGTATGGAGTTATCGGCTGCAAAGTCTGGATCTACAGAGACAGAGACCACGAGAAGTCAGCTGCTCCGGCACGTCCGGCTCGCAACAGACCAGCTAATAAGGGGGCATAGTTCATCATGTTAATGCCAAGCCGTGTTAAATTCCGTAAGTCTCATAGGTCGCCATTGAGAGGAATCTCAAAGGGAGGCACTACAGTTGCGTTCGGTGATTATGGTATCCAGGCGCTTGAAAATGTTTGGCTCACAGCTAGACAGATCGAGGCAACCCGTGTTGCTATATCACGTAAGATGAAAAAGGGCGGAAAAATCTGGATCCGTGTGTTCCCTGACAGACCCTATACAAAGAAGCCGCTTGAAACTCGTATGGGTAAAGGAAAAGGTGCGCCGGAATTTTGGGTAGCTGCTGTGAAACGTGGCCGCGTATTGTTCGAGTTCTCCGGAATCAGTGAGGACTTAGCAAACGAAGCCTTCAGAACAGCCAGCCATAAACTGCCCGTGAAAGTTCGCATGGTACGCAGCGGAGGGAGTGATTAGCCTGATGGACGCAAGCGTGAAGCCGGAAAAACTCAGAGAGCTTACAAGCGAAGAGATCGCCGGGAAAATTAAGGAATACAAGACAGAATTATTCAATCTGCGTTTTCAGAATGCTGTCGGGCACTTAAAGAACACTAGCCGTATTCGTGAAGTCAGAAAGACAATCGCAAGGCTAATGACGATAGCTTCAGAGAAAGCCGCAACAGGAACAGAAAAGGAAGCAGCAGACAATGCCTAGTAAAGTACGAACGGGAATAGTCGTAAGCAACAAAATGGACAAGACCGTTATAGTCCGTGTTGAACGTATGGCCGAACACCCGTTATATGGTAAAAGAATTAAACGCGCAAAGAAATACGTGGCTCATGACGCTAATAATCAGTGCGCTATGGGAGACGAAGTTCGTATTCGCGAGACAAGGCCGTTAAGCAAGACTAAACGCTGGGAATTGGTCGAGATTACGAGAAAAGCTCCTGTATTCGGCGAAGTATCAGAGGAGGTTTCAGAATAAATGATTCAGCTTACAAGTGTTCTGAACGTCGCTGATAATTCGGGCGCAAGAAAATTATTCTGCATTCAGGTTATGGGCGGAAGCAAAAGACGTTATGGCACAATCGGTGATGTAATCGTTGCGTCGGTACGTGAAGCTATCCCGAACAGCAACATAGCCAAAGGCAGCGTAGTTAAAGCCGTCATAGTCAGAACGAAGAAGGAAGTAAGACGCAGGGACGGGACTTATGTCCGATTTGATGATAATGCAGCAGTATTGATCGATGCTAACGGTGAACCAAGAGGTACGCGTATATTTGGGCCTGTCGGTCGTGAGCTTAGAGCAAAGAAATACATGCGTATATTGTCATTAGCTCCTGAAGTCGTATAGGAGAAGTAAATCATGTCAGTAAGATTAAAGAAGAATGACCGGGTGAAAGTTATCTCCGGCAAAGATAAGGGCAAAGAGGGAAAAATCATTCGCCGCATTCCAGAGCGTGATTTAGTAGTTATCGAGGGTGTAAACATGGTATCTCGTCATGTGAAGCCCACACAGACTAATCCCCAGGCCGGAATCATAAAGCAAGAAGCTCCGATTTATGCAAGCAAGGTCATGCTAGTCTGCCCTCAGTGCGGAAAAGCTACGAGAGTTGGCGCATCGTTCCTTGAGAATGGCAAGAAAGTACGTGTTTGCAAAAAGTGCGGAGAAATCATAGATCGCGGAGGACTTTAAGCCATGACACCAAGAATGCTTGAGAAATACAAGAATGAAGTTGCTCCGGCTTTACAGAAAGAGTTCGGATATAAAAATGTCATGCAGCTCCCGAAGATCGAGAAAGTTGTAGTAAATATTGGCGTCGGTGATGCAAAGCTTGATATCAAGTTCATGGATAAGTCAATCGAAGAACTTAGAGCGATCACAGGTCAGCAGCCTTTATTAAAGCGTGCAAAGAAGTCAATCGCAGGTTTCAAAGTACGTCAGAATATGCCAGTAGCTTGTGCCGTAACGTTAAGAGGCGCAAAAATGTGGGAGTTTCTCGACAGGCTTATATCGTTGGCTTTACCAGGAATCAAAGACTTTCAGGGAATCACGCGCAAGGGATTTGACGGACGCGGAAATTACAATTTAGGTTTACGCGAGCAGTTAATTTTCCCGGAAATAAGCTACGACAAAGTAATTAGATCCAGAGGTATGAATGTCTCAATCGTAACAAGTGCTAAGACCGATGAAGAAGCATTTGCGCTGCTCAAGGGACTTGGAATGCCGTTCAGGACGAGTAATCAGGGGGTATAAATCACAAAATGGCAAGAAAAGCATTAAAGTTGAAAGCAAAACTCCCCCCGAAGTTCAGCACAAGACGTTATAACAGGTGCCCGTTATGCGGGAGGATTCACGGCTATATTCGTATGTTCGATATGTGCCGCTGCTGTTTCAGAAAAATGGCGCGTGAGGGAGCTTTCCCTGGCGTTGTCAAGTCAAGCTGGTAAAGGGGGCAGGTCAAATTGTACGTAAATGACCCTGTTGCAGATATGCTCACTATGACCTATGCAGAATGCGTTGACGTTCCATCGAGCAAAATGAAATTAGCATTAGCCAGAATCTTAAAGGACGAAGGTTATATCAAGAATTTCAGAATGATAACAGACCCTGACAAGCCGTATGCAGAGATAAGAATTTATTTATCGTATGGCAACAGCAGAGAGCGTGTAATTCAGGGACTTAGACGAATCAGTAAGCCTGGCCGCAGAATCTATGTGAAGAGCGACAAATTACCCGTCGTAATGGGTGGCTTAGGTCTTGCAATTCTCTCAACGTCAAAGGGACTCAAAACGAGTGCTGAAGCTAACAAGCTTGGACTCGGCGGCGAAGTTCTCTGCTATGTCTGGTAGGAGGAATTAATCATGTCTCGTATTGGACGCAAAGCAGTAGAAATCGTAAAAGGCGCAAATGTTGAAGTCAAGGGTACTGATATTATCGTCAAAGGCCCAAAAGGTGAACTTCACGCAAAATTAATGCCTGGGATCGTCGTTGACATTGAGAACTCTGAAGTCAAAGTCTCACGCACAAACGA
>CAJOGG010000085.1 GCA_905234205.1 uncultured Synergistales bacterium
TAATGCACTCATAAAAACTTCCAATACACCATAACTGCTCCAGTCTTCATCTTCATCATAAAAACCATCATCAGCACGCATCAAAGGTGCCATAGCTTTACGAAGATCATCAAGGCTTTCTTGGAAGTCGTCTTCAGTTGTACCGAGGTAAGTTAATATTCCGGCGTCAACTGATTCAGCTCCTGCAATGCTGCAAAATGAACTTATAGCAACAATCACAAGCAAGATACATATAAACTTCTTCATAGTGAAAAATTTCCTCCTGTGAATTATACTTTTTCGAAATTGAGATTATAAAGGAGAACAATTAATTTTGCAGACGTTCAATAACCCAGCCTTGAAAGATTTGATAGAGTTAGCAATTAGCTCCGGGGCAAGCGATATTCATTTGAGTTCAGGAACTTTGCCGGCATTACGTGTTCATGGCGAGCTGAATTACATAAAACAGTCCGTAGTCTTTACGCGAGAGTCCCTTGAAGAATTTATCAGCCAGATTTTGACTCCTGCACAGTACGAGAGATTCCAGCGCACGGGCGATTTAGATTTTGCGTTTACTTTTGGGCTACAGAGATTCAGGGGAAGCGCGTATAAAGAAATGCGTGGAATGTCATTAACTTTCAGGCTTGTACCTTCAATAATTCGTTCACTCGATGAACTTGGCCTTCCGGAAATTCTCAAGACCATGGCATACAAACACAGAGGCTTATTCTTAGCAACAGGACCGACCGGACACGGAAAAAGCTCAACGCTCGCAGCGATAATCGGCGAAATAAATCATCAACGAAAAGCTCACATAGTTACGATTGAAGACCCTATAGAATACATTCATACGCCAGCTTTGTCAGTCATTCATCAACGAGAAATAGGCAACGACACAGAAAATTTTGCATCAGGTATTCGCCACGTATTGAGACAAGACCCTGACGTTATAATGATCGGAGAAATGAGAGACCTTGAAACAATTTCGGCAGCCATCACGGCAGCAGAGACAGGCCACTTAGTTTTTGGAACTCTTCACACGCAGGACGCTTCACAATCAATCGAACGTATAGTTGACGTTTTCCCACCTCATCAACAGAATCAAATAAGGCTTCAACTTTCATACACGTTACTTGGAATTTGTTCACAACAATTAATCCCCACACAAGGCGTTAAAGGTCGAGTCTGCGCAACAGAGATTTTAATCACGACTCCGGCCATACGCGCAAGCATTCGAGAAGGCAAAGTAAGCAGCATTCGTAATTCTCTATTAACCGGAATGTCATTCGGTATGCATACGATGGAGCAAGATTTGGCGCGATGGTTCCATGAAGGGAGAATCTCTAAAGCTACAGCTAAAGATTTTGCCTATGACCAAACAGAACTTGAACGCGTTATCAATATGCAAATGTAATTTAAGCTTGCATACAATGGATAAAATGGGGAGGGCCCCGTTTTGTTATTTGGCAAGGTAGTTCCATGAAGCTAGAATCTCACAGAATACAGCCAAACTCAATATGCAAATGTGATTTCGGTTTGCACACAGAGTAGAGAATTTCCAAAGCTACAGCTAAAGATTTAGACAAAACTTAACATGCAGATGTGATAAACAATGAAGAAAGCATACACAATTTTTATCCTAGTCGTAATATTATTAGCATTTAGCTTCAACGTAGCACCAAGTTATTCAGCAAAAAAAGCTTTGACTCCAGCGCAAAAATTTTATCGCAGAATCTCAAAGAATCGCAGCAATAACAGAAACGATTACCCAAGCTTGAGTGATGCAGAGTTTGCAAATTTTAGGGAGGTCAAGACGACTGGAATAGCTGAAGGCAAATTATATCGCTCGTCATCACCGATAAATGATTGGGGCAACAGACACTTAATCGCCGATGAACTTTCTCAAGAGCACGGGATAAAAACTTTCATTAATCTTGTTGACTCGAATGAAGGCATGAGAAGCTACAAAGGCTTTGCTCAAACGTATTATTCTGGACAAGCAGCTATAGCTCTCAACATGAACTTAAAGTTTCTCTCGAAAGATTTTCAGAACAAAGTAGCCCGTGGAGTCAAATTCATTGCACGTAACGAACCGCCATTCTTGATTCATTGTAACTTGGGCAAAGATAGAACAGGTTTATTCTGCGCTATTATTGAGGCTCTAATGGGGGCTACACCTGATGAAATTTCAGAAGATTATGCTACGTCATTCTATAATTATTTCGGGGTCAAGCTTTACTCAAGCGATTATTATTTTGTCGTGAACAATGAGATTCGTCCTTTTCTTGCGTCTATCTTGGGCGTGAAGGACATTGACAACGTGAATTTACCGGCCGCGGCTGAAAGATATTTGCTTCGAGTCGGCGTTAGTGCTGAAGAGATTAAAAGCGTTAGGGCCAAGTTAGGTCAATCATAACAAAACCCGGACTCACTCACTAATCCGGGCTATTATTCACAATTTGGAGCGGATGACGGGATTCGAACCCGCGACATTCAGCTTGGGAAGCTGACACTCTACCAACTGAGTTACGTCCGCAATACGTTTTCTAGTTCATGCATGCGTGAAATTCTAGCGCAACATGAAAATTTTGGCAAGCTCTTACTATTTCGCAAAAGTCTGTCTCCCCATGAATAGTATAGTCCCCGTGTAGTTATCCATTATGCAATACATAAACGGGTGGTCCGCGTGAAATTCTGCCTTGGGTTTAAGCTTTGTAACGGGTAATGCTGTTGCCCTCATCATTGTAACGGCTGTGGCTGCTGCGGCTTCGGTCTTGTCCTCGTCAACGTCAATGAACGTCTTATGAATCACGTTATCAACTTTCAATTTTTCGTCGTCGGTTATTCCTGAAAAGTCAGCAAAATTTGAGAATGCTAGTTTTACTCCCAAGTCCCTGAACAAGTCCTTTAACTCGTAGCGTTTTTCGGTCTTGAATTTTGGCAGCCATAAATCAACTTCATACTCCTCAAGAGAAACGAGCCATTGATTAAAAGTTTTTGCGTCGATCGTGTCCAATTTGTTCTCCTGTCCCTTTGGAGGCAGCACTACAACCATAGAGAGCCGATAGCCCTTGTAAGGCAAGCGGATAATTTTGAAGTCGTTGAACTCCCCGAACATGTATTCACGATGAGCGCGCATCATGCTGACGTTGGTCTCGTTATTATCGTTAATGTAGAATTTTTTCGGTTCTGTGCTTTTCTTGTTGAACTTGTCCTTCCATTCTGCATTGAAATATACTGCGTTGGTTAAGATCATTTGAGTATCAGGCTCAATCGTTGCTAACAAGTTCTGAATTTTCCCGTTAGTCTTTTCGCTGACCCAAGCATTAATAGTTTTGCGGGACTCGTCAGGTTGATTAAAGAAGTCAAGTTCTCCTAGCGTACTGCCATAATATAACGCTGTATCGTCCTTGTAAGCTTGTTTGAGGTTCAATCCGTCACGCAGCCATATACGATTAGCTGACGATAAAAATTTACTCTTATCAATATCGCGTATTAATTCTCCGAATGAAGTTTGATTCTCACGTGAAAATCCTAACACTTCCTCAATTTCTGTAGCTGTTGCGTTATTTGCTCCAGCGTATGCCATTCCGAAAGCTGATAAAATGCTGTAAGGTGAGAAGAAGAAGTCTCCAGGCTTATCACTAAGAATCTTGGCCGCGTTAAAAGCAAAGTTATTAATCACTTCCGTAGCCGTGTAGGTAAAAGCAAATGCCCCCGCTGTAAAAGCTAGCGTCATGAAAATCGTTAATGCAGTTCGTAAAATTTTTTGTGTCATTATTCCAATCCCTCCTGTAAAATTATTATCGCATGTTAATCTGAAAAAGTTATGTATTAAAGGAGAGATTTATTTATCATGGAATTTTTTGACGTTGTAAGAGATCGTTACTCGTGCCGCCAATTTGACTCAAGTAAGCCCGTTGAAGATGAGAAGCTCGAAAAGATTCTTGAGGCCGGAATTTTAGCTCCTACCGCGAAAAATGCTCAACCCGTAAAAATTTGGGTACTCAAGTCCGAAGAAGCCCTTGCAAAAATTAGAAGCGTAATGCCGTTTAAGTGGGCAGATACTCCCGTAGTGTTGCTTGTGGGAGGAACGAAAGAAGGCGCATTTGTGAGACCATCGGACAATCGAAATTTTGGTGACGTTGACGCAAGTATCGTAGCTACTCACTTAATGTTAGCAGTTGAGAATGTCGGACTCGGTTCAACATGGGTGGGCTTCTTTGACGTTCCCAAAACTAAAGAATTATTCCCGGAGATGAAGGACTACGATTTAGTAGCGATTTTCCCGATTGGGTACCCTGCAAGTGATGCACAACCTTCAGAACGTCACCCACTGCGTAAAGCCAAAGCCGAAATGGTGAAGTATTTATAACGTGAACAAGTCAGAATTAATAAGAGCATTTATAGCTGTGAAGATGCCGGAAGATATTTCGGGGGAACTTGAAAATTTTCTGGCAGAGTTGCGGCCATTGTCAAAGATTCGTTGGGTTAAGTATGGACAATTTCATATAACGCTAAAATTTTTGGGAGAGCTTGAACCAGGAGTCATAGCGCAAGTGAAGGACTCGTTGACGCCCTTAAAAACTTTTAAGCCATTCACGATTGAGCTTTCATATATAGGAGCATTCCCGAACTTGAATACGCCGCGAGTCATATGGCTTTCTGGTGATAAGGGAGCGCGAGAATTGACACAGCTTTCACGACAAGTTAATGATGTCTTGTATGAAGAAGTTGACTTGGCCAAGGACGAAAAGAGATTCAAGCCTCATTTGACGTTAGCACGAGTTAAGGACGAACGATTGACGGAGGAACTTATAAGGAAGCTTGGTGAAGTTAAAAATTTCTCGTGGGTATGTGATGAATTGTTCTTAATGAGAAGCGAACTGACTCCCAAAGGGCCTATTTACACGGAACTATTATGAAGCAGGAAAGATTTTAGCGATTAACTTATAGTAACGTCCCCGGAACGGTTTAACCGGCATACTCATGACAAGATAAGCACTAGAAATCATTACCCTAAATTTTTGGGATATGCCGGCCTGTTCATCAGGTTCATAGCCAGTATCAGTTACGCGAATGTATTCATACTTGACGCCGTTGTAAATGAAGTTTGCTCTGCCGCGAATGTTGCCCAAAAAATTGTTCTCAAAGAATATTTCCAGCCCTTCAACTTGAATCAGGATTAACGAGTAATTAAACCTAAAGCGTTGCATTTCGTATTCTGTCACATAATTATTAGCGTTCCCGAATATGAATTTATGATTCTCTGCCGGATGAAGCTTCAGCACTTCTTCAAGTTTCATTATCCCCATTTTGAGCCACGGCGAGTATTTGATCATGCAGTCTTCTGTGTGATTGCGTCTAGGGATTCTTTGAGCGATTCCGATTCGTCCGACGTCAAGCGGCTCACAACTTCCGCCGGAGTTCACGAACATTAATTGATAGTCCGCTAGCGGCTCCCCCTTTTCGTATGAGACAAAGCGCACCCATTTCCCCGTATCTACATCAATCCCCGCCACGCAAAAATTTCCCCACATTGAGGACTTGGCCATGATAACAGCGTCAATTTTCATTACAGGTGTCTTATATGAATGCTTTGTTCTCTAAGTGCTATGGCTTCAGCAAATAATCTCCTATGACATTGTTCGGGAGTCGCTTCAGTACATAGTAGACACACTGAATCATATTTGCCCCAAAAACGTTTCAGGAAATCATTCACGGCGTTATTATTAGCCATAATGGTTGAAAACGTTCTCTCGTAATCTTGCCAAGTTACGATTTTATTTCTGTAGTTATCAAGAAGTTCTTTTGTCGGGGCGTAATTGAGGCAATGTTCATAATCACAACCGGATAACTCACGAAGGAAGTAGGGAAGGTCGCGTCCCTTTGCGAAGCCTGCAAGCTGTGTATTGTTATGTAGTCGTATGTCAATAAGAAGCTCAATCCCATTTTCCTTAATAAGCGTAAAAAATTTCTCGGCCGATTTCTTTGTGAAGCCTATGGTGTATAGAATCATTTTATGTTTTCCTTCATATCGTGATTGTTTGTTAAAAAGTTGTGATTATTATAGAATTAACGCGAATTTTTCACATAGGGAGGATTTATTATCACATGTACAGAAAATTAGCGTTACTCATGTTGTTGTTGGTAGCGTTTGTCCCGGTAGTGTACGCTGAAGAAGCCGCCGTTGTGGACGAAGCTGAACAAGCAGTCGCACAGCCCGAAGCAGAAGCACCAGCAGAACCAGAGCAGCCCGACGAGTTAACTTTACGAGAAAATGCACTTAACGAGAGAGCCGCAGAACTTGAAACACTTGCCGCAAGTTTAGCAGAACGTGAAGCCAGTTTAGTCGCGCAGGAAAAAGAATTTGCCCCGAAAGCTGCCGCATTAAATGCAAAATCTCGCGAAATTTCCGGAACTTCAGCAGTTTTATTAGGCCGTGAAACCCAAGTTAATGCGCGCGAAAAAGATATTATGGCT
>CAJOGG010000086.1 GCA_905234205.1 uncultured Synergistales bacterium
TAGGGGTGTCGCCATCAAATCTAACGCGCATATCAAACATTCTTACGTTATACTTTTCTGCTTGTTCGTATAGAGTCGCGGATTGACATTTTGCCGTCCAGTTAATCAACCGCATCCACCATTTTCGCGGTGGTAAATACGTCATTGTGTTATGTATACCGTAAATCATATCTTTGCTCCTTGTTTATTAAGTAAATCTGTACAAATTGCTAGCCATTCTATTAAGGGTTCGTCCTCAGAAGTATGAAAGTATTGCCCTATGTCACATATAGCGTGAAATAATTCATGCCTTAACGTCCTTTGCATACTATCTTTTGACATTTTCTTGCCGTCATCACTTTCAGTAGAAATAAAAATATTAGTAATATCTCCGTCGTGTTTGCACATTCCAAACACCCAATGATCGTCTACTTCTACGCGAGTCATGTATTGAACTATGATAGTACGACCTAATAATTCATATTGACAATCCTTCATTGCTAATTGTATTTTCGTAAGTTATTGTTTTAGTATAGAACTTGGCATTATATTCTACTTGCGGCGCCCTGTCTGTATTATAATCGCTATGTGCCATATATCTACTACACTCTACTCGTTCAAATTTGCCATCTTCAGCCATTTGTAGGTGTGTATATGTTTGTACATTTAACCATCCTTCAAAATCTCTAAATGCGGTTCTACGATCTGTATTGGTGCTAAATTGATGTATTTCGTCAAGCATCGTTCGAGCGTCTATATAACCCATGACACCTATATTGCATATAGCATTTACAAACTCTTTAGTCTCCTCTATACCTACTTTGTCAATAAGTGTCTATAATTCAGTAAACGCCTGAATATAATACTCATCCTCTACATCATAGAATGGGGAAGAGTTACACACATACGCAATATTTATCGGTGCTCCATATAAATAGTAGTACTTACAATTATCAGTTACTTGTCTACTTTTATTACGCAAAGCTAAATAATCAGCATAGTATAACACAAGGTTCTATTTTACTAGATCTGTTATATATTGTATAGTCATACTAATAATATTAGCTATTATATATCTCTATAAGAATAACGAGAAAATCTTAAAAAAGTTGCATTTTATACAAAAAATTAACAAAAAATGCTAAAAATTACATAAAAATGCAACCAAAAATGCCGTTACACACGTTATAGATGTGTAAACGCAAAAATAACTAAAACCTAAAAATATGACTAAGACACTAAAAGTCAAGGATCCGTTTTTGCGATTGGACCTTGGAGATGTATTTGAACGCACTGAGAACGGAGATTATGTAGCTTCTGTAACTGAAGACTTCACAAATAACAGTGAAGACGGTAAGGTGTACACTACTAAGTATCACGCAAGTTTCGGCATCTCTGAAGATTACGCTAAACAGATGATTGAGGATGGGTATTTAGAGGAAGTACCCGATACGAACGACAAGAAGTTCGTAAACATTTTTGATGAAATCGATGGTCTGATTAATCATTATAGCAAACAGCTCAATGATGTAAAGACTAGCGACGCGCATCCTGCAGTTATGCGTGAGGAGGAGACAGTTTATACAAATCTGTTAACTGTATTGAATCACCTCAAAAGCCTTAAAAAGTGATGGAGGAAAATACGGAAGTCAAGGTCGATCAGCACAAATTAGCTGAAGATCTGTCGAAGAAGATAAAATTTGAATTTAGAGACTACTTCTTAGTTAAGCCTCTGGATCCGATAATGGTTACTAAAACATTTACTAAGCCGAAAGATACAAACGAGCCTATTAAGGACGATAACGGCGTAGAAGCCGTAGATTTCAACGAAGTAGAAACGGAAACTAAACAAGTTGAATCTGACTTTAAAAAAGGCGTTGTATTGAAAGTTCCTGCTAGTTTTTATGCAGACAACAATGTAAAAGATTCGATTAAGGTGGGTGATGTTATTGTTTTTAGTGCTACTGCCGGACGTGGATTTGATTTACTTAAAGATAGTAAATTGATACGTTATTACGACATAATAGCTGTCGAAGAATGATAACCATTGAAGATGTTATTTAGGAAGTGACTGAGAGAACTTAGATTGATAAAGATCTTGTCGGAATAATATGTAGACATCCGTTTTAGTTCGCTGCAGAAGTCATGAAAGATAACGATGATTCGCACGACATACTTTTCGCAAGATTATTTAAGTTCAAACTCAAGGGACGCTTCAAAAACAATAAAAATAGACCAAATAGTCCATATTATGAAAAAGACTACAAAAAGTACCAAGATGACGGCAAAGAAAACAGTATTTGTGCCCAAGACCGCTACATGTGAATTTAATATCTGTACCGTTAATACAGATGAGGATATGGTCAAAACAATTGCTATTGCGAAGTTTAATGCCGGTTACAATCTTGATGTAAGTGAAATTGCCGCTCTGTTAGAAGATCAGCGCTATAATTTTGATAAAACCATTGACGATGTATTTAAGCAGTATAATACAGACCTGCTTAAGAATCGTGTAAAATATCTGAAACTTCAAAACGATTATGAGTGGGCTACTCGCCCCTGGTACAAAAAGCTTTTGTTTTGGAAGAAGAACCCAAACAAGTAATAATATCAGCTGGGCGGTTAGCTGAATAAACCCCGCCGCAACGAGGGCTTGGAGGTTGGTGCATCAGCAGTAGTTCGATTCTACTTCCCTCGACGATCATGTCACTATTTAAATTTGAAGTTTAAACGCGAGATATCGTTATCCTCACTCGTAAAAAGAGGTTCGCCAATACAGCGCTCACTGCTGCGAGTGTGAGGTCAAACATAGTTTTAGGTGGTTTTGGAAGGCCTTAAGAAAGCTGGGGGTTCGATTCCCCTACCAGCCACTCCGATTAAATCGGAATCTAAATTCTAACTTCGGCTCATGAGTTGGCTGTCAATCGGGATCGTTCCCCGGCATGAGTCCTCCCCTCTGATGTACGATTGCATGGACTGTCTCTAAAACAGTGTGGCCTCTGAAGCCGGCCGGGTGGGTTTGACTCCTACGGGGGGAACTATATAAAACAATTTACTTATGTTAGAATTTAGAAAATACAACAATATTGCCGGAATATATAAATGGGAGAATAAAATAAATCATAAATGTTATATCGGCCAATCGATAAATATTGGCTCTCGATTAAGACATCATATAAACAGTTATATTCACAAAAGATATAACAATCCATTACATAAAGCATTTGAAAAATATGGAATAGAACAGTTTGATGTGGAAATTTTATTCTCTGTCAAGAATCCGGAAAAATGTATAAAACCTTTATTGGACGCCCTTGAAATTGGATTTATAGAAATGTATAATTCATATGGATCTACTGGGTATAATCAAACACGTGGCGGTGATGGTGGAATTTTAGGATATAAATTTACAGAAGAGCAATGTGACCACATATCGGAATGTTCAAAAAAGTGCGCTGTTGCCCATTATAAAAAAGCGTATTTTTATAATATTAGAACAAACGAAAAGCTTATATTTGAATCTTTGACAAAAGCCGCTGAATATTTCAACGTTTCACATTCGTCAATAACAAGAGTTTGTGGCTGGAAGTGGCTTAGAATTAAATCCGAATGGGTGGCTGCATTTGACGAGAAATCACTATTATTGCAAGTTGAACGTGCAAAAATGAAAATTAAAGCCAATAAATCTAGACCAAAACAAAAACGTCTTTTTAAGACGCAAGATGGGAAAAAGATTATCTCAAACGAGCAAAGACAAAAGATAAGGAATTCTTTATTTAAATATAAAGTTGAAGTGTATGATGGAGAAAATCTTGTAAAGATTTATGACAATACCCTCGAATCAAATGAACTGTTTAATTACAAAAATCCAAATTGTATATGTAGTCAAATAAGGAAATATCAAAAACGTGGCTATAAATATAGAGGTAAATATACATTTAAACTTATAGAAAAATACTGAGAAAACAGTAAACACATTATAAACATATAGAACCATGATGTTGAAGATTAAACGACTTACTGACGATGCTATTATGCCCGTTCGCGCACATAAAGGTGACGCTGGAATGGACCTCACATGTACTACTATTTCCCAGGAGTTGAACGAAGCCGGTCAACTTATTCTTGTATACCATACAGGCTTGGCAATGGAGATTCCTGAAGGGTATGTCGGCCTTATTTTCCCACGGTCTAGTATTGCTAACAAGTCAATTACTTTGACTAACGCTGTAGGTGTTGTGGATTCAAACTACAGAGGCGAAGTAATGGCTAAGTTTAGATCTACTACAGATGTAGTCCCTGCAATATATAAGCCTGGCGAACGTTTTGCACAGCTCGTAATTGTACCAATCCTCGATACACAAATTGAGGAAGTTACAGAATTAAGCGAGTCTGCTCGCAATGAAGGCGGATTCGGTTCTACAGGGGATAAAGATATTAGCGCAGTTAGTGAGGATCAGAGTTCTCATGAGACAGAAACAGCTGTTACAAACTCTGATAACGCAGAACAAGCGGCAGAGTCTAGTGGCTCGGAGCAGGCGTAAGAGGCCTGTGCTGCGGAGTACAATAACTATTGAAACGTAGCAAAACATAATATAAGGACTGCTCTTTGGGCGGTCCTTATTGTTTTATATCAATTATAAATATTATTATGATTGAAAATAAATTTTTATATTTCTAGACTGAAAATAAGTTTAGGGAAAAACTTAACGCTGGAGATGTAGATGCAGGATCAATAGTTTTTGTAAAAAATTTTGGCATTTGGACTCACGGTTCGGAATTTCCAATCACAGAAGTAACTATTGCTAGTAAATCTGATATCTCTAACTTATTTATTTAATGATATTTTATGACAAATAAAAGTATTATAAATCTCGAACGGCTTGCAGAATATCATTCGTATTCTAAAGAGTTGTTCGCTCAGTATGATTTGAGGTATCTCAATCCAAATACGTCCAATACCCTTGCGTATGTTGATTTTTATAAAAAGAATCACGAAACAGGCGACAAATTTGATTCCATTACGGTGTATACCAAGTACATGATTGATTCAATGCTTGGCGGATATGCAGAAATGGAGGTTTCTAACGATACTGTAACTCTTAAGTCTAATTCAGACCAGGTAACTGTGCCAACGACTTCTTTTATTCAAAGTTACGTCTCTACTGCATTAGAAAATGCAATAGGCGCTAACGTAGTTGGCGGAATTCGTTATAAGGGAAGTGTTAATCTTTATAGCGATCTCCTTTAGAAGAGTGATGCTGTGGCTGGGGATATGTGGAATGTTAAACAGGATGAAGAAATAAATAATGTATTATATCCTGGCGACATGAATTATATCGCATATGTAGAAAGTGGGCAGGGATTTGCCGATGATGTAGATGCAAATACTGTCGGTAAGGTAGCATTGTCTTACGACGCAGCTATTCGTGGGGATGTGTTCAGAGCAGCTATTTGCACGACATCCGTCTCTGTTCCCGCCGGTGGTAGTATTTCTGTTGATGTAACCAGCGCATATGATGATGAAACGCCTGGCGTAGATTTGGTAACTCTTGTTGACACTGTCGTTATTTTGGGTCCCTACCTTGTTCAGGGACATGATGGCGAGGGTGTTTATGTAATTGTTGATACACAGGGAGGCTCAGTTTCATATTGGCATAATTCTTCAAATACTACAAAAAATGTTCTTATCGGTGCGAAAGTACCGACTGGACATTATGGGATGAATGCACAGTTTAGGTACGTTGTTAGTTCGCAGCCTCAAATAAAATGGGACCCTCAGGCTCCTACATTCTCTGTAAACGTAGCTAGTACTACAGACATAACAAACTTATTTAGTTAAAATAATAACTTATGAATACGGGATACGCATTTGACGCCAGTTATTCTGGTTAGTCTGAGAGTCTATTACTACATAATGACGCCATTTCTACGAGTTCTGCCGGAACTACCATAAGTGGGGTTATAACATTGCCACGATTAAGACAATATCACGGGTGTCTAATGTCTAGAATCCCAACAAGTTTGTCGTGTCTAAATGACGACAATGACCACAGAACTGTTACTGATGCTCAAATAGCATGCTGGGATAGCAAAGTAAAATGTGTGTCGTTGGACAGTGTAGGTAACGGAAGGTATTTAAATGTAAATGGTGGATTACAACTTGTAACAACTAATACAGAAACTGGAGTACGTGAAGAAAATAAAACCGGTGTTGCTCCGTCATTATGCTTGACCAACGCTAAAATAAATGCAGCGGCTACTGCAATATGTGGCAAGATTGATGCGCTATGCAAAATTGCCAAAAGTGGAATGTACGCGGATTTGAAATGTACGCCGATATTTAATTCTAGTTGTAGTGGCAACGTCTTAAATTATAGGAATGTAACAATACGTAGCAATGTATAGGCGGATTGGAATGAAACAAGCCGACTCTGCCTACTCTATGCAAAGTCGCTACCACAGGTAATTATAACGATTTAAAGAACAAGTTACCCATTGCTTATGCAATAGATAATTCTGCTTCAGACAGCAGTGTACCTACTTCTTTAGCCACAAGAGACGCTATACAGTCAGCAGTAAATACTATACAAAGTAATATTCGCGCAGTAGCTATTACAGGCGTATATGACGATTTGACATGTAAACCTGTCTTAAATACCGACAATAATACTAGCCTGTCTGTAAATAATAATGAAGTTGTTTCTGGCAAAATATCGTTGCATAAAATAGCAAAAACCGGTAAGTTCGCCGATCTAGTAGATGGTCCAAATCTCAACGACTACGCCACTAAAACCGATATTAGCAGCAAGGCAGATAAGACAGATACATATACTAAAACAGAGGTAAACGGACTGCTCGACAATAAACAAGATACAATCGGTGATATTTCTACTATAAGGAGCAATGCTACTCATGGAGAAAATGCATATAATTCTCTCCCTGATATATATAAGCATACATATTGTTTAGACGGCAGATTGGCAGATGTAGAAAACTTGATAGAAAGTGATAACAATAGAGTAATTGATAAGTTTAACGAAATTGTTGACTTTCTTGACGGTATAAGTGATACTGACACGCTTGATGGCATTGTTGAAGATATATCTACTCAAATAAGCAGCAAGGCTAGTAAGAGCAATCAAAGTATTGTCGACAATCAAATTACTATTGATACGGCAAACGGCACGAGTTCTGTGAAGGTTCCTACACATTTAAACCAATTATGTGTCGATGCCGATAATCAGACAGTGACTGCGGCATAGAAAACTGCTTGGAATAATAAGCAAAACGCTATAACAAGCAGTAATAAGCTTTCTGCTAGTTTGGTGAGCGGTCTTGCCACCATAGCTACTACTGGTAGTTATAATGATTTAACAAACAAACCTTCTATTCCAACAGAAAGCACTGTATCCGTTTGGGGATTTACTAAGAATGTCGGTACAGTTACAGGTGTTACTACTACAGGCAGACAATAGTCAATAGGCCCAAATAGTAACGGCTTAATTACGTTGCCAGAAGCGGAGTAGTCCAATAGCGGTGTAGTAAGACTTAGCGGTACTACAAACGGTGTATCTGATTATATCGTAAACAATTACGGTTGTATAGCTGCTACACAGAAAGATGCTAACGAGTTATATGATTATATTTCTGACGTAGAAGGATAGATTGTTACGTCATTAGCAGGCTTGTCGAGTGATTCTACACACAGAACTGTAACGGATGCTGAGAAGAGTGCTTGGAACAATAAACAAAACGCTATAACAAGCAGTAATAAGTTGAACGCTACGCTTATTAGCAATGTTGATACTTGGAATTTCGCAAGTATGAATGATTTGCCCGGATTTGCTTCCTAGGACCAAGAAGGTCTTGTAAAGTTAACTACGACGATTGCGCCAAATACTTCGGATAATAAAACAGCTGTTACTCCGGCGGCAGTAGCTAATGTACTAAGCTCCGCTGTATCTAATATACAAGGTACGTTGTGTACAGTAGCCACTACGGGCAACTATTGGGATTTGCGCAACAAGCCGACGGTTATAAATGGAGTAGCTACAACTTGCGAAAAAGCGATATTTTAGAGAACTTGTGGGACGTTGACAACAAAGATATTCTGCCTACCTCAAGCTACTACTTCTAAAGCAGGATTGCTTTCTGCTAGTGATAAAGAGAAGTTGGACGGTATTAGTGCCGGAGCGAACGGAATTACTGCAGCCGACGTTGGGTGCTGGGGTTATTTGTACAGATGTAATCCTATTGTTACTAACGGCGATTTATCTTTGGGCAATGGCGTAGGTATCACTACCAGTGGCGGTGAAGGGCTGTTGGTTTCTGGGCCTCCTTCTGGCACTTGGACTGGAGTGGCCGGTTGTCAGTGGGCGGTCGGTAGTCTTGACAAAGCTGGTGTGATTCGCAGCAGTGCTAGTAGTTTGATACATTATAGAAATGATGGGCGTAGCGCAACAATTTGGGATTCTGCAAATGATGGATCCGGCAGTGAATTGGATGCAGACTTATTGGATGGTCATCACGCAAGTTATTTCGCAACGTCTAGTCAACTGACGTCTGTACAATCTTAGATACCTGGGGAAGCTACTACTAGTGTTGCTGGTAAAGTAATGTTATCAACAAGTATTGGCACTAGCGCTTCGGATAGGACTGTGCCAACTACACTTGCCACAAGATCTGCAATACAATCAGCGGTAAATGCAATAAAGGACGCAGTAAGTATCGAGCAGAATGAAAATAATACAGCCATTACCGTAAAAAATATTGATAACTGCACCTCTACCCGATATGAGATAATTGCCAATTGTATTTTGCCTGACGACGATCTGCCAAAAACTGCTCCTTCAATGTAGTTTGCATTCAACACTTTTGTTAGTGGTTGTAACCAAATAACAAGTATTGCCGTTAAATACGGCAAATTAGTAGTTACGACTCGCGACTGTTCATATCTCATATCACTGGATTAAGAATACTTAACTACTGCGTAGGCTACAATACGCAGTGTGTATTGATAATGTAGCATAAACATATTTATAAATTTAAAACTTAACATTTTTATGGAAAGTTCTAAGATTATGATGTTCCCTGAGATGGGGAACAACAGCAACATCGATCCTGCACTGCTGATGGCTCTGAATAATAACGGCGGTTTTGGCGGTGGCAACTGGATTTGGGTTCTGTTCCTCTGGCTTATCGCCGGCGGCGGTATGTGGGGCAATAACGGCTTCGGCAACGGCTTTAACAGCGGTACCGGCTTCCTGTCCAACCAGATGAACAATGATACGGGTCGTGAGCTGCTCATGAATGCAATTCAGGGCAATCGCGAAGCTATCAACTCTCTGTCCTCTATGCTTAACGTTGAGAATCAGACCATTCAGAATGGCATCTTTGCCATCAACAATGCCATCAATACCGTTGGTACACAGGTTGGTATGAGTGGCCTGCAGGTTCAGAACGCTATCCAGTCTGGCGATGCAGCTATTAGCCGCCAGCTCTGTGAATGCTGCTGTGAGAACCGTCTGCTGACAACCGAACAGGGATATCAGGCTCAGATTCGTACGCTGGAACAAACTAACCAGCTGGGATCTCAGGCAG
Source organism: uncultured Synergistales bacterium (assembly GCA_905234205.1). Taxonomy (GTDB): domain Bacteria; phylum Synergistota; class Synergistia; order Synergistales; family Aminobacteriaceae; genus JAFUXM01. The sequence continues at coordinate 9,583 of CAJOGG010000086.1, forward strand.
ATCGCAATTTCAATACCCTGAGTAACGAGATTGCAGGTCTCCGCACTGATATGATTGACCAGTTCTGTCAGCTGGAGCGTCGTGAGCTTCAGAATAAGATCACCACACAGGGTGATATTATTTCGCAGCTCCGTGGTCAGCTCGACAACGATCGTCAGACGGCACAGCTCTATGCTGCTATTAGCCCAATCCAGGCCAAGGTAAATGAGATTGCTAATAAGCAACCTAACACCGTACCCGTAGAATGGCCCAATCTTACTGCAGTTAACACTACTCCGTATGTGAATGGTGGTTTCTATGGTAGCAATTGGGGCTTGGGCAACGGCTTCTTTGGCAACGGATTTGGCAACAACTTCATCTTTTAAGAAGGAGGTAGATTATGGGGTGCTTTAACGTAACTACTAATGTCAATGGAGTTCCCTATATTAGCACCATCAGCGTAACTGTAACGGACGAGGCTGTAAACTTTGCATTGGGTTTTAGGCAGATTCGGCCTGTTGGTTACTTTACAGTTCGCGTTGCAGATGCTATTCCCGATGGTACTACTGGTACATTACCCGTAAATCTAACATTGAATGGTACAACACGTGCGTTGACGTTCTTTGATGGAACTCCTGTAACTGCTGCTAACATTAGCGGTACTGGCGTACTGCTCGTGTTTAATAATCGCTTCGACGGCATTCTTCAGCTGATGAGCCCTACAGCAGCTTAATACTAACATTTAATTCATACTATTATGATGATTTTTGAAATGCGTGAAGCTGCATACGAAAAGGCTTTTGAGCTGTTTGATGAGGTGAAAGATCTCGACAAGCAGAAAAAGATGATTATGTGCGAACTTGAAGACGCTCTTT
>CAJOGG010000087.1:0-1847 GCA_905234205.1 uncultured Synergistales bacterium
GCATTGATAGACGATATTTTGGGCTTGATCTGTTTGACGCTTATAACCGGAATGGCTGGCGAGTCTGTTAATATCACGCTGGTACTTGTGAAGATAGCGGGCTTCTTCCTGTTCGTTGGGATAGCTGGCTTTGCTTATTATAGTGCTATGGTGTGGTCGGATAGAGTTCAGGCGGCTAGAAATTTACGACGTTATCCTGTTATGGGCTTTGCGTTCTGCTTGTTCATGGCGTGGGCAGCGGAAACAGTTTTTGGGATTGCTGACATAATCGGAGCGTTTGCGGCTGGAATGATCATAGCTATGTCCCCGAAAGGTCAATATATCTCAAGCAAATTCGATACGATAGCTTACTTGTTACTGACCCCGATATTTTTCGCGAACATTGGCCTTGAAGTTACGTTGCCCACAATGTCATATAACCTTGTAATCTTTACTATCGCTCTTGTAATCGTGAGTGTAATATCAAAGTTGGGAGGTTGCGGCCTTGGTGCAAAAGTTTGCGGCTTCGATGTTCGTCAAAGCTATCAAATCGGATTAGGCATGGTATGTAGAGGAGAGGTTGCATTAATCGTAGCAGGCAAGGGAATGGGCATGGGATTAATCAGCGAAGACTACCTTGGCCCGATTATCATCATGATAATTGTGTGTACGATCATAACGCCTATAGTTTTGAAGAGTGCCTTCAAGGGTCAAGAGGACGAGGCAGGAAATACCGTGTTTGAGGAAAAATTCATGCTTGAGGAACAGGCCGACGAGATTGAGGAAGATTTATATCACAGACGAAGATTATTGAACGCGAGGACGTACGAATAAATGGAAGAGATCAAGACTTTAATCGACACAAAGAATATACGCGAGCTTAGGACTTTAACGGCTGACATGAACGAGGCCGATATTGCTGACATACTTGAAGAGCTTGAGCCGGAACAAAGAGTTGTATTATTCAGGGCATTGAGTAAGGATATGGCTGCAGATGTCTTTGCTCACTTAATTCCAGATACGAAAGAAGCCCTGGTCTCACAACTAACCACTCCTGAACTTGGCCGCATAGTTGACGAGTTATTCCTTGACGATGCCGCGGATTTGGTTGAAGAGTTGCCCGCCGACGTAGTGAAAAGAGTTCTTGAGAGTGCAAGCGCGGATACTCGACGAGGGATCAATCAGCTTCTGCAATATCAAGAAGACTCCGCCGGAAGCATAATGACCACCGAATATATCTCGTTGAAGCCGGATATGAACGTCGAACAATCTTTCAAGCATATTCGTGAAGTCGGCATGGATAAAGAGACTCTATACACATGTTACGTTACTGATCCTAAGGGCGTATTAATCGGGGTTGTTACGGTCAGAACTATGCTGTTATCACAATACGCTGACAAGATCGGGGACATAATGACCGACGCAAATATCATAAGCGTGAACACGAACGACGACCGCGAAAAAGTTACGGAGCTTTTCCAGAAATACGACTTCATGGCTATTCCAGTTGTTGACTCACAAAATCACCTAGTCGGAATTGTAACGGTTGATGACGCTATGGAGGTCTTAGAGGAAGAGAGCACGGAGGACTTTCACAAGATGGCGGCTATGTTGCCAATGGACGAGCCTTATTTATCAATGGGAATACTTGAACTTGCGAAAAAGCGTGTAATATGGCTAATGGTGTTGATGATCTCGGCGACGTTCTCCGGACAAATTATCACGCATTATCAATCAGTCTTTGCCGCGTTGCCCGCTTTAATAGCTTCGATACCAATGTTAATGGACACTGGCGGAAATGCTGGTTCACAATCTTCAACGCTCGTTATACGTGGAATAGCTGTAGGGGAGCTGAAAATTTTTGACGC
>CAJOGG010000087.1:1938-9775 GCA_905234205.1 uncultured Synergistales bacterium
ATTACGGTTGGGATAAGTTTATTTGCGACGGTAATATTTGCTCAAACAATAGGCGGAATGTTGCCCTTGCTCGCAAAAGCATTAGGCTTTGACCCGGCATTAATGGCCTCTCCAATAGTTACAACGATCGTTGACGCAGGAAGCCTCACAGTGTACTTTATGGTGGCCGGAAAAATTATGCACGTGTAAGGAGGTGAAGAACATGACGAGAAAAATTTTGGCGGCTATGTTGCTGGTGTTAGTGTTATCGTCAGTGAGTCATGCTGCTGAGCCCGAAGACATGAATATGTATGTACGCAAAGACGTGTATGACGCGAATATGGAAGCATTATTTAATAAGCTGATGGTGGAAATAAGTTCATTGAAGACCGAAATGAAGGAAGAAATAGGCAGTATCAGAGGAGAAATAAGAGAGCTTTCCGGACGTATAGAAGGGCGAATCGACGGGCTATCAGGACGAATTGATGGACTATCGGGAAAAATGGACGGATTGGAAACAAGAATGTCTGGTCTTGAGACAACTGTTTATTGGATATTAGGTCTTTTAGGAATTGTTGTTGGTGCTATAGCTCTTACTCCGTTGCTAAAAGAAATTCGTAAGCCTTCGTTCACTCTCGATGACGTAAAACGCTTGCTTGAGGAACACGATACAAAATTGCGTGCAGAGTTCATGAACATGGCGCGATAATAGCACATAATAAAAGCACCTCCCGGAGGTTTGGACTTTCGGAAGGGGCTTCTTTTTTGAGAAAGGAGTGTTTTGTTAGTTGATAGCTATCTCAAATATATTTCGTATAAGACTCAACTTAGCGTCTTGTCTTGAAGAATTCATCTATGCTGTCAAGAATATCCTTTGGAAGCATCGTTTTCAATAAATACTTCTCTGGCTTAAATCTCAATACTTCCATGATACTACGTTTATCGCCTTTTGCCGTCAAGAACATTACTGGAATATTTGCCGTATTCGGATCTGATCGAATCATTTCAAGGACCTTAGGACCGTTCACTATGGGCATTTCGAAATCAAGCAGGATCAAGTCAACTTTGTTCTTTGCAAGAATTGTTATTGCGTTCATTCCGGAATTTGCTACGAGAATTTTATAGTGAGTCGATAACAAATTCTTCATTGAGCGTAACGCCGTAGCATCATCATCAACTATAAGTATACTCTTAAATTCCTTAAGTTTGTCAACGGCCTCGCCCTCTTTTTGTAAGCGCTTGATTAATTCCGCCAAGTCTACAGGACGAGTGTACATTTGTGCAACGTATTCAGCTTTCTTGCCAATGACTGTATCGAGTTCTTCCTGTGTGCCGATAACAAAGAATCTAATTCCCCTGTCCTCAACAAGCTCACGAATATAACCCAATACGTCTATCATCAAGTTGTCTTCACCCTGAAGATAAAGTATAAAGATTCTAGGTATGTCCTTCTTCTCTTGTTCGCCACCAGCCGCCGCAGCGTCCCCACCTTCAGCACCGCCTTCTTGACTCAACAAGGCAGCAACTTCTGGATCAATGGCGTCTTCGTCGTGAAATTCGATATAGCTGTAACATCGGGCTTAACCGTCAACACTTCAAAGTCCTGCGCCTTCAAGTGATTGATTATGCCCTCTGATATAAAGCTTACCTTCTCCGTTATGAACAATACTTTACTCATTTAATTTCTCTACCTTCTTTCACGTTTTACGCTCTAATTATAGCAATTCTTCGAGTGTTCCCCAGTCAGCATTAGTAACGCACTCTTTAACCTTCTCGAATTTTTCGCGTTCTGCTTCTGGTATCCTGTAATTTTTTGTCTCCTCGATCATTCTGTCAATGTTGTCAAGATCAAAATCTGCCGCAAAGCCTTTTATAAGCGAGTACATTTCCTGTAAGTCTTCTGGTGAAATTTCTGGCAGTGACATATCTGGTTCATCGTTGCTCCCGAAAACTTTTGCCAACACTTCTTTATAGCCTCTATACTTTGAGAGTAAAGCCGGGGTTTTAGTTTCAATCTCGTGTACGTCGTTTTTGTCTCCGCATTCCTCAAGATATTTAGCGTCCGCAGAAAGTTCCAGTGCTCCCACAAGTCTCGCAGCGCTCTTCAAAGCGTGTACTTTCACGGTGTAATTCTTGATGTCTTTATCGCGTTCGTAAGTTTCAATTTCGTTGGCCTTTTTATCAAGAGTGCTGTAGAAAATTTCCAGGGCCTGCACAAACGTGTCTTCTGTCCCGCAATTCGTTACAGCCGCGTCGTAATCAATACCAGGGATACTCTTATAAGGTGATGCCTCTTCTTCCTCTTCGGCTTCATATTCTGGTTCGGCGTTCAATGTGTAATTCTCTAAAGGCTTTTCGTCTTCGATCATATCGTCGCCCCTGATTATTAAGTCGTCGGGGAGATACTCAAGCAATATTTGCTCAAGTCTAACCGTGTCAACAGGCTTTGAAATATAATCGCTGAATCCTTCATCAATGTATAACTGCCTTGCGCCCAAAACTGCGTTAGCCGTCAAAGCTACTACAGGGGTGTTGAAGTTAAGGCCGTCGGTCATTTTCTTCATGTTGTGAAACGCTTCTATACCGTCCATGCCAGGCATTCTGTGGTCAAGGAAGATTATGTTGTAGTGATTCATTCGTACCATTTGCAACATTTCCAGGCCGCTTGAAGCAGTGTCGATTTTGATTTTAGTTTTCTTGAGGAGATTAGCAAACACCAACAAGTTCACGTCAGCGTCATCAACAACCAAGACTTTAGCGTTAGGAGCTTGGAATGATTGCATGAATTTACGCTCTTGATGAGAAGAGGCCATTGAGAACGCGCGCTCATAGTCGCCAATGGGTTCCCACTTTATAACCCCTTGCTTAACGTCAAATGAGAACGTTGAACCTTTATGGAACACGCTTTCAACTTTTAGATCCGAGTCCATTAACTGCAACAATTGTTTCACTATAGGGAGGCCAAGGCCTGAACCATCTGCGCTGAACTTTCTGGAAGTCTCAACGTGCTCAAACGGCGTGAAAATATATTCCAGGTCGTCAGCTTTTATTCCTATGCCTGTATCTGTAACCGCACACTTCAATAATATGCTGAAATTGTCAATCGCCTCAAAGCCAATCGTAACTGTAACGCCTCCGCGCTCGGTGTACTTGATAGCGTTGTTGAGTATGTTCATCATGACCTGACGTATATGGTATTCATCGCCATCAAGGATTCTTGGGATAGCTTTGTCAACGTTTACAGTAAATGTCAAAGATTTTTTCTTAGCTTGTTCGGCCGCCATGTTCACTAGGTCATTAACCAATGAGCTAAGATCATAACGCACCGGCATTATTTCCATTTTCTTATCTTGTAATTTTGAGAAGTCGAGAACGTCGTTAATGATTCCCAATAAAGCTCTTCCGCTCCTCTGAATCACGCGTGCATATTCGCGAATCTCCGGTCGGTCTTCCTCACGTAAAATCATTTCATTCATACCCAGTATAGAGTTCATGGGCGTACGGATCTCGTGGGACATATTATTTAAGAAAGCACTCTTAGCTTCGTTAGCTGAATTTGCGTCGGAAATGGCCACCGCGAGTTTAGATTGCTGATACCTGTACGAATACGTGTAGAACAAACACAACACCCCTAGCGCTGCCGTGACTGTTAAGATCGGGAACACTAAATCAGAGGGCTGAATGAACGCTGTGTTAACTGACTCAGGATAATAAGCCGCGAAAATAACGTTAAGGGTATAAGCCAAAATTTCGAGCACAAGCATCACTAGCGCATCGCCAATTTCGAGAAAGCAAGGTGTCAGGACTACAGCAAGAATGAAAAATATAGGCACACCACCACGTACTCCGCCATCAAGGAAGAATAATGTAGTGAGTCCAAATATAAAGCCTCCAACTATTAACGGGTATGTCATTATTGAGAGACGCTCAAGTTGTTTTCGGTAGATACTAAGCATTGAATATGCCAACATGATCGCCGATAACAAAGCTAGAATGATATACGCAACGCCCGCTGAGTGATTGCCATGTGAAAATCTCACAGCACCTATAACTCCCAAGGCGAACAACGAAAATATTCCGCTTATACAAAAACATAACGCCGTTACCTTCTTGCCCGAGTGATCAGGCTCTAAAATAAAATTCTTAATTGATTGTGTGTTCATGGCTTGAATAATATCACATTTCGCAAAAATTCCCTAAGTCTTAATTTCGTAATCACTAAACGCATTTGGATCGATGGATTTAATTTCAACGACCTCTTTTACGTTCACGCAGAAGTTATGTACTATCATTAAGCGTGCCAAGATAGTTCCGTCGATTAATATCATTTTCTGTGTTTTTGCGTAATCTTGAGCGGGCTTTGAGAAATTCGCGTTTGTAACAAGTAACCCTCTTCCTCCTTTTCGTGCGACAGCGTCACCGAAAGCTTGCATATCCCAGCTTGTTATTATGCTGCCTCGTTTAAGTTTTCGTGTTTGAATGTAAATCGGTTTATAGCCGGGGCCGTCCTCGATTATTATTCCGTGTATGGCGGAGTAACTTAACCTTCTTTGTGCGTTCTTATAGACTTCGTATCCCATGCGAATCAATAAATCCGTGATTAACTGCTCAAACCCTGCCGACGATAATTCTTCTACACGGGCCAAGATTTGATTAACTAGATTTTCGTAATCCGAAGCTTCGTTGTTGTTAATTGTAAATTTTGATTCTGAACGCTCATTCATTTTTTTGCACCGTGCGATAATTATATATTAAACCTGCAAAGCATTCGATAACTTCATCAGCTTCAGCCGCAAATTTTATCGTGAGTTCAGCAAGTTTCTTGATGTAATTCTCCGTGGCCTCATCGTAAATAATTCCATCAGCAAAAATATAATCCGTCACGAGTATTATGTGTTTGGCCTTGGCCTTGAGTTTCTGAAAGTCAACAAATAAATCACAATCGCCACCTTCAAACATTTCATTAGCAAGCCACGTTGTAAGTGCCTCAACCAACACGCAAGCCCCTTCCGGAATTTCAAGCTCCCCTAAATTTTGTGAACGTTCAATCGTTATAAAGCCCTTGTTCTCCCGTCTAGTTTTATGTTTTTTGACTCGTTCAGCCATTTCTGAGTCGTATACTTTTGCCGTGGCTATGTAGATTTTGTTCGCGCTCGTAAATTCCTGTAACCTGTCTTCAGCATATGAACTTTTTCCGCTTCCTGATGTGCCTGATATAAGTATGAACATGGTATTATATAAGCTCAAAATTTCTTCAGGAGTATTATTTATGAGATTCAAGACTACGATTTTTCTTGCGATATTTTCACTCACAGCTTTAAGAGCGTTTGCAGAACCTTTACAAAAATTTTCCATTGTGTGCAGTTTATTTCCAGTTTATGATTTTGCGCGTGAAGTTGCTGGAGAATTTGCCGACGTGAAACTGTTATTGCGCCCCGGAGTTGAGCCTCACGAGTTCGAACCCTCACCAATGGATATAAAAGCGTTGAATGACTCACGAGTTTTTATCTTCACAAGTGCCTCTATGGAGCCTTGGGCACGACAAATTTCTAACTCACTCACTAACACTCACATGATAGACGCGTCGGGCAATGTTGAGCTTGTTAATAACGATCCTCACATATGGCTAGACTTAACGCTAGCTCAAAAAATGGTCATGAATATCTGTGAAGGCTTATGCAAAGTTGACCCCGAACACTCTGAAACATTTAGACGTAACGCGGAGAAATATTGCGAAAAACTTTCAGAGCTTGACGAAAAATTTATGGCTTTGAACAAGAATCAAACACTAGTCTTCGCGGGAGAATTTGCTCACGGGTATTTCATGAGGCGATACGGATTCGATTATGTCAGTGTTTACGACGGAGAGAATGAGCCTTCAGTTAGACGTATGGCAGAAATTTTGAGGACCATAAGAAAACATAACACGCGCTATATTTTCTCCGGAATTAACGTCACGGCGATAACGCGTTCAATCTCACAGCAAACATCAACGGAGATTTTAACGTTTGACGCATTAGAGATAGCTCCGGACGACGCAAACTTCTTACAAATTATGCAGAATAATTACGAGGCCTTGAAGGTAGCGTTACATGAATAGACTTACGCTTGAAAACGTTGTAATAAAGTACGGCGATATAACCGTGATCAATGACGTGTCGTTGAGAGTTGATTCTGGCGAAATGATTTTTATAACGGGGGCTAATGGTTCAGGGAAAAGTACTCTCACAAAAACTATAGCGGGATTGTTGCCAATAAGTTCAGGAAAGATTACGCGCGCTGAAAAAATTTCGTATGTGCCACAAATTGAGGAAGCTGACAGAAATTTTCCGGCCAAGGTCAGGGAGATAGTTTTGACTGGTACACAAAGGAAGGGCAAATTATTCTACAGCAAACACGACAAGGAACTAGCAAAGAGATTCACAAACGCTCTTGGAATTGATGGACTTGTTGACAGTGAGATAAAAACGTTATCGGGCGGACAATTAAGACGAGTTTACTTGGCCAGAGCTTTATGCGGAGAACCTGAACTATTATTGCTTGATGAACCTTGCGCGGGGCTTGACGCTGAATCACACGAAATCTTATTCAAAGTACTGTGTGAGATTCTTTCGAAAGGGTGCGCGATTTTAATGGTGACTCACGATGACTTAGACTTGACGGGAATCAAAGCGAATAGAGTTATAAGGATTGAGGGTGGAAAGATTCATGAATGAGATATTAGAGCTGTTCACTTATCAATTTGTGTTAAGAGCATTGATAGCGGGCTCATTAATTTCTGTGTGTACTTCGGTATTGGGAGTAGTGCTCGTGTTGAAGCATTATTCGTTAATCGGTCATGGCTTATCTGAAATCGGCTTTGCTTCACTCTCAATAGCGGCTGCGTTGAACATTCCTGCAATGATAATTTCGACTCCGAGCGTAATTCTAGCGTCATTCGTAATAATGTTTGTGAGTCAGAGATACAAAACGGCCGGGGATATAGCGATCGCGATAGCCTCCTCAATAGCATTAGCACTTGGGATAATAATTTCGTCGTTGTCTGGTTCAGTTTCAAGCACAAGTTCTTATTTATTCGGGAGCGTGTTAGCTATAAGCCAATGGGATTTAGTTTTCTCGATAGTTTTATCACTCGTAATAATCGCTGCGTTCATAGTGTTCTATAATCGTTTGTTCCTGATAACGTACAATGAAGATTATGCGCGCTCACTTGGAATCAACACGACGTTTTACCAGCTGCTAATATCAATCTTGACGGCTTTAATAGTTGTGCTTGGCATGAGAATAATGGGTACGCTATTAATTTCGGGCGTGATAATTTTGCCGGCAGTGAGTGCTAGGAAAGTTGCATCAGATTTCAGAATGCTCGTAATAATTTCGGGCGTAATTTCGTTCGTGGCGTTTGTTGCGGGGTTATTATTGTCGTTCGTGTTCAATGTTCCTGCGGGAGCCGGTGTAATAATCGCGAACACGCTTATATTAATCATACTGAAGGTGTTAGTTAAATGACGGGTAAAGGACATAGATTATCGACGTTTGCATTTGTGCTAGGGGCGACGGCTTCACCAATAGCGGCGACGTTCAGTTTTATGGGGAGCACGTTTCCAGATTCGTCGGAGTACATGATATTTGGCAAGAAAAGGAATCGTTATCATAGACGCTGGACTCACTGGTTTATTCCGTGGCTGGGGCTGGCTTATATTTGTTTTCAAAGGGCAGGCTGGATAGTGCCGCGGCTTTCTACGTTAGTTGACGGTAGGAACGCTCACTTTGATGTGTGGTCATGCGCGGGCTTCTGGTTTATGGGGTGCGTGCTGCATATTTTGGAAGACGCTTGGTGCGGGACGGTGCCATTCTT
>CAJOGG010000088.1:0-5079 GCA_905234205.1 uncultured Synergistales bacterium
AATTGGCGTGGAGGACTAACTATAAGAATCTGGATCGTATTCGCGAGAAATAAACCCGGCCTTTATGACCGGGCTAAGCATTCTTGAATAATAGCGTCATTAATTTAAGCACAGTACTTCCGCGATCTATAGGATTTTTCCCAAATTCAGCTGCGGACATTTCCTCATCTTCACGCAATTTCATGACCTCACATAGGATCGAATTGACTTCAGGATTATTTCCGAACTCCGGCATAAAGCTTACGGCGTCGAGCATCAAATATTTAAGGCTCTTTCTTTCGTCTTCCGATAACCAGGCACACAAGAAATCTCCGTAATAATCTGGCCCGTATTGCGTTGGTAAGTTCAAAGGTTTCTGTGCTTCAAGTCTTAAATTATCTTCTTCCGTTAGTGTAAAAAAGTCGTTCATTCGTTGGCGTAGCGGTTCAAATACTCGATCTTCATCAGCAGCTATTGAAGCACACAAAAATTCAAGTACAAACGACGCAACACGATAACTTTGAGTTAATTGAGTCCCCGGTGCTAACTCAACGAACATTATTTTGTCTTCCCAGTTATATTCGCGGCCTGATACTCCCAAATCAGGGATAATCTGCCAGCCTTCAACTTGTGCAACATCAACAACAGCTTTACGCTCTTTACCTGTTAACTTAATATTTTGTGATGTATCAAATTTCATGAGTTTACCCAATTTTCCAAGCGTTGTGATTAATGGTAAGTTGCTACCTTCCGGTCTCAACGTTGATATAAAACTTTCAAAGTCTGGCCGTTCTTCAATACTTGCGAGATTTATATCAGTTTCTTTAGGCTTATTAGCAACAAGGAAAACCTCCCACGAATCCACGAGATTCTTGAAGATTGACAGATCTGCGAAAAAGTCCGGGATCTCCACTGTATCGTTATCTTTCTTACCAAGGCTTATTGAAGGATTCGCTGGCTTGTATGAAATTTTCAGCGTGGTCTCGGGTTTTTTGAGAATCAATCCACCTTTGCATAAGTCTTTATATATCGGTGTAAATTTTTGTAATGCTTCGTCTGAATGTTGGAGTATGGGATCATTTTTACGAGTCAGTTTTGCTGCCGTCCTCATTACAGTAAATGCTACAGCTGAGGGAAGTGGAAGCATAGAATTTGCGTAAGAATTCATGATAATATCAAGCAATCCTTCAGGCACTCTGTTTAATCGTTTACAGAAGCCTAATAACTCTTCGTCGGGCAACCATACTTTTATAGCAAGCCACGTGATGAAGTTTATTAGCATATTGCTTAAAGCTTCCCAACGTAGCAAAGGCAAGAGCCTAAAAGCTTCACTGATACATGTAGTCAAATCCAGTTTGTCAACGATAGTTCGACGTTCGATCCCGTAAAGCCATAACGTAGGATAACAAATATGCAGTGGAGGTTGAATCCTTGCGCCTGCCAGCCAAGTTAAATAAATTCCTCGCTGCAATGGAGTCATCGCTGCATAAGATTCTGCACCGTCAGCTGGTAATTCATCACCTTGCTTAGGAAATTCTATTGGCAACGTTACGTCTATACATGAAGGTTCAGGAGTTGAGCATTCACCATTCGACCAATAAACTACAGGGCCGGCGATAGCAATGTTATCGAGCTGAATACTTCCAGAACGTCCGCACCAGCGCAATAAATTCGCACTAGCTTGAGCTTTCTTCTTAGGTTCAGTTGATAAGCCGTAGGGCGATTCTTCACCTGCTGGAGCATGAGCTGAATAAGTTGCTCCTGATGCCATGTCTGGATCTGTTACTGGCTTTACAGATAACACAAAACCCTGATCAGTCTCTGTAGCCTCCTCATCGTCAGGAAGGTCAAGCGATTCTGGATTAATTTGGACGTTCTCGTCCGGAGTGTTCTGTGTATGTCGAGATTGTTGCCTGAAAAATGCCCCTACAGCTACGAATACAAATAGGCCTATTACTATGTAAATCATGATTTATTACCCAAATATTCCAGTAATAACGGGCTCAAGATTTTGATGTATGTCCCCTTCATTCCAAGACTCCTACTTTCAATAAGGCCAGCGCTTTCGAGTTTACGTAACGCATTCACAATGACGCTTCTTGTTACTCCGACTCGATCAGCAACTTTTGAGGCAATAGCGACTCCTTCAAGGCCATTAAGCTCGGCGATAATATGCTTCATACTCTCAAGCTCTGAATAAGACAATGCACGCATAGCCATTTGTACGCTTAAACGAGTTCTAGCAGTATCCTCGAGAATCTTAGCGCGCTCATTGAGAATCTGAATCCCGGCCAAGACGCCCAAGTATTCGGCCAGTAATACGTCTTCAATTAAGAATGGGGCATGAAATCTCACAAGCATAATCGTACCTAAACGTTCGGCGTTAGCTCCTATGATTGGTACGTACATTAAATGTTTCTCGGGCTTCTCACCTGAATAAGCGTCATCGAATAAAAACGCGTCTTCATCGTGAATTTCGGAGTCTCTGCAGCGATTCATTCTGATAACAAATTCTTCAGGCATGACACCATCGGCGAAACTGTCCGACAAAGCTTTTGATTTATACTCCGGCAACCAAAAGTACCCAAGCAAATTCCCTGACTTATCGACAACATAAACATTAGCATTCGAGAATCCCGACAATAATTCCGACAAGTGAAAATAGTTCAGTGGTTCTCCCTCACGTTTAGCCTGAAACGCACGTCCTACACGTCGAGTCTTTCTCAAGAGTTCATTAAGAGCTTTATCTTCAGGACGCGAAGAAAATTCAGCCATATCGATTCACCTCACAGCTACAACAGATAACGCCTTATATCGCGATTCTCAACAAGGCCGCTTAACTTTTCCTTCACCATTTCCGGAGTGATTTCGATCTCCTCAACGTCCATATCGCTAACGTTAAAGCTGATCTCTTCAAGCAACTGTTCCATCATTGTGTGAAGTCGTCGTGCTCCTATGTCTTCCATTTCGGAGTTCATTTTATGAGCTAGTTTAGCTATCTCGGCCGTAGCTTCTTTCGTGAACGATAACTTTACACCTTCAGTTGAGATTAGTGCCTCATATTGACGAATCAAACTGTTTTCTGGCTCTGTGAGAATCTGCTGCAAGTTCTCAATCGTTAATGGCTCAAGCTCAACGCGTATAGGGAAACGTCCTTGTAATTCTGGAATCAAATCGGAAGGTTTTACGCCACTGAAAGCTCCTGCCGCTATGAACAGTACATGGTCAGTTTTAACCGGGCCATAACGAGTCTGCACAACTGAGCCCTCAACAATTGGCAATAAATCTCTCTGAACACCTTCGCGGCTGACATCAGGCCCATGAGAACTTCCGCCCTTAACCACAACTTTGTCGATCTCGTCAAGAAACACAATGCCTTCTTCTTGCGCAATATTCACAGCTTCCTTGGCCATAGCGTCGGCGTCAATTAATTTTTCGGCTTCCTCCTGCTGTAAAATTCTCATTGCCTCTTTGACTTTCATGTGACGTTTCTTAGTCTTCTTCGGAATTATTCCGCCTAACATTTCGGTGATATTGATCCCCATGACTTCCATACCAGGTGTGCTGAACATAGGCACAGAAGGAGCATCATTGACTTCGAGTTCAACGTCTTTATCGTCAAGTTTTCCGTCTTTCAACATTTTCTGGAATCTTGCACGAGTTCTGCTGTATTTTTCTTCCTCTTCTGGAGATTCGTCGGGCACTTCTGTCTTATTCTCCTCGTCGTCTGATTTATCTGTGAAGGCTTTCATGAAATCCGGCATTGAGAATTTCTTCTCACGTTTTGGCAATAACGCATCAAGCAATCTTTGTTCTGCACGTTCAACTGCTGGCGCCTGTACTTCTTCGATCATCTTTTTGCGAACCATAGATACAGCGAATTCTGTTAAGTCTCGTATGATCGTCTCAACATCACGACCAACGTAACCTACTTCCGTGAATTTCGTAGCCTCAACTTTTACGAACGGAGCCTTTGACAATGTAGCAAGCCTGCGTGCAATTTCAGTTTTACCTACACCGGTCGGGCCCACCATCAAAATATTTTTGGGCATAATCTCGTGAGCAATCTCTGGGGGCAAAGCTCGTCTTCTGATTCGATTTCGTAACGCAATAGCTACAGCCTTCTTGGCCTTATCCTGACCTATGATATAACGGTTTAAGTGTTCAATGATTTTTGCGGGAGTTAATTCCGAAGTTAATTTACTAGTCATTATTATTCTCCAAGTACCTCAACGATTACATTATTGTTAGTGTAAATACAAATTTCCGAAGCTAATTCGATTGAACGTTTAGCGATTTTTTCCGGGGGCCAGTCAGTCGACTCACATAAAGCTCTTCCAGCGGCCAAGGCATAACCCGATCCAGAACCGATAGACGCAACATCACCTTCAGGCTCTAAAACGTCGCCAGCTCCACTAAGTAATAAAGTCATTTCCGTGTTCGCTACCAACATCATAGCTTCGAGTCGTCGTAAAGCTTTATCGAGTCGCCATTCTCGAACAAGTTTCACAGCTCCCTTCATAAGGTCGCCCTTTTCCTGCTCCAAACAGTCCTCGAATTTCTCAAGCAATGTCATAGCGTCAGCCGTCGATCCTGCAAAGCCTGTCAAAATTTTTCCGTCTAAAAGCGTTCTAACCTTCCTAGCGCCTGACTTAATCACTTGACTTCCAAGAGTAACTTGACCATCGCCAGCCATAGCCACTCTATTACCTCGTCTCACGCAAATAATAGTTGTACCCTGAAACAGGATTCTTCATTCCTTTCTTGTTTAACGTTAATAAATTTGTTGCATATTATCTCAATTTGTTGGTATTTTGTGAATAATGTGTAATCTTCCTGTGATACCTAACTTGCTTAATCTTGATTAAATTTGTTGCATATGATATTCTTTCCGCCGCGTTAAATTTGTCAGAAAGGGGGAGAAATTCATCATGAAGCTTTCATCAACAGCACGCTATGGACTAAAAGCTATGTCGGATTTGTGTATGCATTCACAAAATTTTGAGCCTGTTTCAGTAAGTGATATAGCTATTCGCCAAAAAATCCCCGTGAATTATTTGGAGCAACTCTTCTCAAAGTTACGACGTGGAGGCTTGCTTG
>CAJOGG010000088.1:5096-11331 GCA_905234205.1 uncultured Synergistales bacterium
TTTCTCTCAAAGCCAGCGAATGAGATCACAGTTACAGAGATTCTTGAAGCGTTGGGAGAACCGTTTGTGTTCGGGGCGTGTCAGACTGACAAGGGTTGCGAAAATTCTCCGACGTGTCCGACGTTTATTTTATGGCGCAAAGTTAAAGGTTCGGTCGATGAAATTCTCAACACTACAACTCTTGAAGACATAGCCACACAAAATATCTAAAGGGGGTAATTAAAATTTTCGTATACATGGATCACACAGCAACAACACCTACAAGTCCTGAAGTCCTAAAAGCTATGATGCCTTATTTCGGGGAAATGTTCGGGAATCCTTCGAGCGTTTACTCGTTTTCACGTCAAAGCAGAACAGCAATAGAGAAAGCTCGCGGCCAAGTTGCACACGCATTAAATGCAGACCCAAGCGAAATATTTTTCACAGGTTCAGGAACAGAAGCAGATAACTGGGCACTAAAGGGAACATTAGAGAAAGCGAAACTCAAGGGCAAGAATCATTTAATCACGACCTCAATAGAGCATCACGCAATTTTACATTCAGCAGAATTCCTTGAGGCATATGAGGGTGTTGACGTTACTTATTTGCCAGTTGACTCAGAAGGTTTTGTAAAAGTTGAGGACGTAGCAGCAGCTATCACCGATAAAACCGCGCTTGTTTCCGTAATGTTTGCTAATAACGAGGTCGGAACTATTGAGCCCATTGCAGAAATCGGGGCATTATGCAGAGAACGTAAAATCCCATTTCACACCGACGCTGTACAGGCAGCAGCACACTTGAATATTGACGTTAAGGCAATGAATATTGACATGCTCTCAATGTCAGCTCACAAAATGTATGGCCCTAAAGGTGTAGGAGCTTTGTACATGAAAAAGGGAACTCGCACGGAGAATTTTATTCACGGAGGCGCGCAAGAGAGAAAGCACAGAGCAAGCACTGAAAATATTGCCGGGATAGTTGGATTCGGTGAGGCGATGGAAATTCTTAAGAGCAGACTCGACGAGGATAAAGCAATAAATTCAGCTAGAAGAGATAAATTAATCGCCGGGATTCTCGAAAAGATTCCTCACGCAAAATTAAACGGTGCTACAGGCGATAAACGTCTCCCCAATAACATTAACTTCAGCTTCATAGGAGTTGAGGGAGAAACGCTGTTACTTGACCTCGACTCTAAGGGCATATCAGCATCAACCGGTAGCGCATGTTCATCAGAGAGCCTTGACCCTTCACACGTTTTGTTAGCGTTGGGATTAAAACACGAAATGGCTCATGGTTCATTAAGATTCACAATCGGAAGACTGACGACAGATGAACAAATTGATTACGTATTAGAAGTTTTGCCGGAGATAGTTGCAAGAAGAAGAGCAATGTCACCATTATGGGAAGATTATCTGAAATCGAAAGGGGAGTTATAAATCATGGCATTAGATTACAGCAAGAAAGTTATGGATCATTTCATTAACCCGCGAAACGTTGGCGAAATCGAAAATCCTGACGGTGTAGGAGAAGCAGGAAACCCTAAGTGCGGGGACATAATGAAAATTTATCTCAAAGTCAACGATGACACAAAGATTATTGAGGACGTGAAATTTAAGACGTTTGGTTGTGCCTCTGCTATAGCCTCTTCAAGTATGGCGACGGAATTAATCAAGGGACGTTCGATTGAAGACGCATGGAACTTGACGAATAGCGCAGTAGCTGAAGCACTTGATGGTCTGCCTCCAATAAAAATGCATTGCTCAGTCTTGGCCGAGGAAGCTATACATGAAGCCTTAAACGATTATCGCGGAAAACATGGCATGGAATTAATCCCGGTTGAACATCACGAAGAGTAAGTACAATTAGCCGCCCTGCTTGAAGGACGGTTTTTCTTTATGTTCTCCTTGCCATACGTCATAAATCTTAATCACTGCTTGCTATAATAAATCACGAAATCAAATTATATTCACAAAGGAGAGTTCACAATTTGCTTACTAGTGAAGAAGTAAATTCTATTGCATTAGAATCGCGCTTAGTTCTGACTGATAACGAATTAGTCGGAGCAGTGCGTTATATCAACAACTTTCTTAATATGCTTGACAGATTCAAGGAGTTGGATTTGAAAGATGTTGAGCCGTTCAGCTTTGCCGAAGCCCTGGAATGTCCCTTACGTGAAGATACAGTCATACAATTTCCACAAACACAAGCTATTCTCGACGAAAGCGAACACGTTGACGGAGCTTACTTCAAGGTCCCGCGTATCATGGAGGAATAAATTATGGAACTATACGAACTTGATTTATACAGCATGATTGAGAAACTTAAAGCCAAGGAAATTTCACCGCAAGAGCTTTACGAGTCATGCAAGGCCAGAATCGATTCATGTGAGGAAAATATTCACGCGTTCATAACCCGCACTGACGACTTCGCGAAAAAACAGCTAAGCGAAAATTTATCAGGGATATTCGCAGGCGTTCCCACGGTCATGAAAGATAATTTATGCACTCAAGGAATCAAGACTACTGCAGCCAGCAAAATTCTTGGAGACTGGAGACCTCCATATGATGCAACAGCTTGGAAATATTTACGTGAGGCCGGAGCTATCTTGATGGGCAAAGTCAACATGGACGAGTTCGCAATGGGCAATACATGCGGAAATTCTGCTTATGGTCCAACTCACAATCCTAACGATATTTCGCGAGTCCCCGGCGGAAGTTCTGGAGGCAGTGCTGCGGCTGTGAGTGCTGGTTATGTACCGTTCTCTCTCGGAAGTGATACAGGCGGCTCAATTCGTCAACCTGCTTCATTCTGTGGAGTATATGGCCTCAAACCCACTTATGGAATGGTTTCACGTTATGGCTTAATCTCTTATGGCTCGTCATTGGATCAGATTGGCCCGTTTGCTCGTACAATTAGGGATTTACAGTTAGTAATGTCAGTAATCGCTCGTCATGATCCTATGGACTCAAGTTGTTTCAGGGAGAAGAATCCAGATTTCACTCATCGTGAAGATGTCAACATTAAGGGCAAAAAATTTGCTCTCGTGAAAGAATTTCAGGATTTCACGCTTGATGCTCCTATAGCTGACGCAATGACCAAGACTCGAAAAGTTCTTGAGGACGAGGGCGCAATTATCGTTGAGGTATCGTTGCCTGTTGTAGCTCGTTACGCAGTGGCTTGTTATTATGCATTGGCAATGAGTGAAGCTCATACTAACCTTGAACGTTATGACGGAGTACGCTATGGTTATACAGTTACTGATGCCGCTGGCGTCAAAGAGATGTTCGAAAGAGTCCGCTCTTGTGGTTTCGGCAGTGAGGTTAAATCACGAATTATAGCTGGAACTTGTTTGACTGAACCTTCACGCTGTGATGAATATTACGTAGCTGCTACGAAAGTTAGAACGTTAATCGCACAGGAATTTACACGCGCATTTGGTGAGACGGATTATATTTTGCAACCTGCTTCCCCTTCGATGCCGCCGAAAATTGGAGAAGTTGACGATGACGAAATGAAGGGCTATGAGGCTGATCTCTATACGTTACCTGTGAACTTGGCCGGGCTTCCTGGATTGACATTCTTCACGGGATACGCTGAAAAATTGCCGGTAGGGTTGCAGCTAATTGGCCCACGTTGGAGCGATCCTGAACTCTTAAATGCCGGATTAGTTCTCGAACGTCATTTAGGTCAGCCAAAAATCGCGAACGGAGGGATTAAATAATTATGCCTGAATTAGAATTTACACCCGTAATCGGAATAGAGATTCACATAAGACTGAAGACTGACACAAAGATTTTCTGTTCATGTTCAACAAATACTGACGTCCCCGCAAATACTCATATATGCCCTGTATGTATGGGGTTGCCAGGTTCATTGCCAAGATTAAATCACAACGTTGTAGAGAAAGGCATGTTAGCAGGAATGGCGCTTAATTGTTCCGTACAGCCTCGCTCGTTGTTCTTCAGGAAATCTTATTTCTATCCGGACCTGCCTAAAGGTCATCAGATAAGCCAGTGTGATTTCCCTGTAGTAGCTAATGGATACATAGAAGTTCACGACAAAGACGGTAACCTCAAGAAAATTCGCGTCAATCACTTACACCTTGAAGAGGACGCCGCAGCAATGCATCACAGCGCTTCAGACGGAAGACTAGAGGGAGCTTCAACTTCATACGTTGATTACAACCGCGCCGGAATGCCTTTAGGTGAAATAGTTTCTGAGCCCGATATTTCTTCATCAAGTGAGGCCGTTGAATACGCAATGAACTTACAAAGAAGAGTACGTTATGCCGGAGCTAGCGACGCCGATCTTGATAAAGGCATGATGAGATTCGATGCTAACGTTTCCATGAAATGCTCGGACGGACGTTGGGGGAACAAAGTTGAAGTCAAGAACATGAACTCATTCAGGGCTCTTGAACGCGCTATAGAGTTTGAGATCAAGCGACAAAAGAAAATCATGTTGCAGGGCGGAGAAGTTTTGCAGGAGACTCGTCATTGGAATGATGCTAAAGGTGTAACAAGTGCTTCACGCGTAAAAGAGTTCTATCGTAAATTCATCGTTGAACCAGATTTACCGCCATTGATCGTAACTCAAGAATGGATCGATAAAGTTACAGCCATGATGCCAGAGATGCCCGACGTGAAAGCAAATCGTTACGTTAATGACTGGAATATCACTCGTGAAGTTGCTGACGTGTTGACCGACGATAAAAATCTCGCTGACTATTTCGAAGCTTGTGTAAAAGCTGGCGCCAATCCTGTAAGGACTGCTAACTGGGTACGTACAGAAGTGTTGAGGATTCTTAACGAGAAGGGCCAGAAAATTTCCGACTTCACAATCAAGCCTGAAGTTCTTGCAAGTCTTGTTAATCGCGTTGATGAAGGCAAGCTCTCTACTACGCAGGGCAAAGAAGTCTTTGATTACATGTGCAGTAACGACTCAAGCATTGATGACGCTGTCAAGCATTTGGGAATAACTGAAGGCGGAGTCGCTGGTAATGCTCTTAACGATATAATTCAGGCAATTATCAAAGCTAATCCGGACGTTCTTGAAGAGATTAAATCGGGCAAGGACAAAAAGGGTAAGAAGCTGAAATTTTTGCAGGGACTCGTCATGAAGGAGACAAAGGGCCAAGCAAAACCGCAGGAAGTAGCAGAAGCTATAGCCGAAGCAGTGAAGTAACAGAATTTAATTCCCCTTGCTTAAGTGTGAGGGGACTTATATTATACGGTGATTAAATGAAAGCAGCAGTAACAGCAATAAAACTTTTTGAACGTTTCGCAGACACAGGTGTTCGCGGGAAAATCACGACAAAGTTTTTCTCATTCCTCCTTAAAACTATCAAACCTCGCGGGGAAATGATATACAAGAATTTACAGCTTGTTTACCCTGAAAGTTCAAAACAATGGCGCAAAGATATCCGTACAAAACTTTACGATCATTTATCTTGGCTTATAACTGAAATATTGGTTTTGCAAAAAGATCACACTCAAGCTTTTGATTGGGTCAAGAAAGTTCATAACGAGGAGATTATAAACGACTTACTTGATAACAAGAAGGGCGCGATATTCTTAACTGGACATTTTGGAAATTGGGAATTGCTGGGGAGTTGGTATGCAATGAACGCTCAAAAGCACGGCCATAAATTGCACATAGTGTTTCAGGAGTTACATGACCAA
This sequence comes from uncultured Synergistales bacterium, assembly GCA_905234205.1. Classification (GTDB taxonomy): domain Bacteria; phylum Synergistota; class Synergistia; order Synergistales; family Aminobacteriaceae; genus JAFUXM01. The sequence continues at coordinate 10,757 of CAJOGG010000088.1, forward strand.
GATATTTGGGCTTACGTCAAACAGACTAGAGAGGCAACTGGCGAGATTATGTTACCCAAAAATATGTCAGTTCAGAAATATGCGCGTATGTTGAAAGAAGGAATGCACTTAGCGATTCTCGATGATATATCTGGCACAGGTTTTATGAAAGTTCCGTTTATGGGTCATGATGCTACGAATATGCCCGGCCCAGCTGTAATGGCTATGTTGTCAGGTGTTCCTGTTATTCCCGCGTGTATTTATCGTAATGCCCCGTTTGAACACGAAATAGAATTTTTTGAGCCGCTGAAATTACCCAACGATAAAAATTTATCTCACGAAGAACGTTTGAAGTTAATAGTCCTTGAGTTCAACAAAGCATTGGAAAAATTTATCAAAAAGAGGCCCGAACAATGGTTTTGGCTTCATAACAGGTGGAAGAAAAGAAAATGAAACTCAGCAAAGAATTTGTATTTGATGCAGCGCATAATTTGATTCACTATCATGGTAAATGTGAGAAACTTCACGGTCATACTTATAAGCTCAAGGTGGTTTTGGAAGGGCAGCCAGATTCTGAAGGTATGATCATGGATTTC
>CAJOGG010000089.1 GCA_905234205.1 uncultured Synergistales bacterium
CTATTACCATGATCATTAAGCCACCTAAGCCCGAAATATTTGCGTACATTTCTTGCGTGATGAATGGCTCAGCGTATATTGCTAAAAAAGTTAATGCCCCTTGATAAATGAACATAGGCACAACTGAAAACGCAACCCCAAGCCCAAGTGAACCCGCAAACAAAATTGAAGAGATTCCGTCCATTATGCCTTTGGTGATCAAGATTTCCTGGTTATGTCGCAAACCGTCCTCAAATGAGCCTATTATCGCCATAGCTCCCACGCAAAATAACAAGCTCGCCGTTACAAAACCTTCCGTGAAAGTCGCGTTAGACGTGTGCAATTTAGACTTGATGTAATCGCCTAAGTTGTTGAGTTTTTCTTCAAGGCCCAGAAATTCGCCGGTTATCGCCCCTAATACTAAGCTTAAAAGCACCGCGATCGAATGTTTCATGTTAAGAGCCATGTTAAGCCCAACGTAAATCGTGAACAAGCCCAAGCAATTGAATACAGTCTGCTGCATTTTTTCAGGGATAAACTTTCCGACCATAAGCCCAATCACACTCCCAATTAAGACAGCAAGAGAATTAAAGAAAGTGCCGCCGGCAGGTATTGCTTTGAAGATTTCTAGCATGATTAAATCACTCCTTGCAGTTTATTATAACGTGATAGAATCAAGAGCGCATAATCACATAAAGGAGATATTTTTTATGGCAATGAAACTCGATAACCTTATGAAACAAGCGCGTCAAATGCAGTCAAAAATGATGCAGATACAGGAAAATTTAGCTCACGAAACAGTTGAAGCAGCCGTCGGTGGCGGAATGGTCAGCGCAAAATTCACAGGGCAAGGCGATATTGTAAGCATCAACATTGATCCCGAAGTCATTAACCCTGAAGATAAAGAAATGCTGGAGGATTTGGTCGTCTCGGCCGTCAATGAAGGCCTCAAAAAAAGCCGTGAACTCATGAGCGAAAGAATGGGAAGCGTTACCGGAGCATTAGGAGCTATGGGAATGGGGTTCTAGTTTTTGGAAAGCGTAAACGATTTAATCGCAGCTTTGAAGAAATTCCCCGGCATAGGGACTAAAAGTGCGCGGCGCATAGCTTTTTATCTGCTCAAGAAAGACAACGAAGAACTAGCAAAACTAGGCAGGCTTATTTCAGAGCTCAAAAAAGATTTATACACGTGTGAAAACTGCGGTAATATCAGCGAACAAAATCCCTGTACAATATGTTCAGACCCTTTACGAGATAGAAAAACTCTTTGCATAGTTGAGGACGCGGAAGCCATTTCAGCATTTGAAGAAGCAGGAATATACAACGGCCTGTATCACATTTTGAGCGAGCGAATATCACCTTTACGCGGGGAAGATTTAACGGAGAAGTCTATAGCGTTCCTGTTGGCACACATTAAAAAGTTAAAGCCTAACGAAATTATCATAGCTACTAGTCCGAAATACGAGGGCGATATTGCATATTACACGCTGCTTGACATTCTCAAGGGTACCAAAGTCAAAAACATTACCCGCATTGCTTACGGAATACCACTAGGCGGAAGTATCGAATTCGCCGACAGAATGACCCTGGATACAGCAATGGCATCAAGAAGGGAAGTGTGATCATGAGCGACAAAAATTTCTCGTTCGTAATCGTAGCGGGCGGCAAAGGTTCACGAATGGGCGGAGTTCGCAAGCAATTCATGGCCCTCAATGGCAAACCTTTATGGCAATGGAGCGCGGACAAAGCAGCAGAATTATGTAACGAGATCGTCTTAGTTGTTCCAAAGGATAGCGACGCTAAAATCGTGTGGAATAATCCGGGCGTTTCTTTCAGGGTCGTTCACGGTGGGAATGAGCGTGCCGAGTCAGTGCTTAATGGATTGCGTGAGGCGAAATGCGAATTTGTCATGGTTCACGACGCGGCTAGACCTTTTGCGAGCAAAGAGCTGTTAATCTCACTCATGGCCAACACGTCTGAATTCACTGGTGCTGTGCCTTTGTTGCCTGTATCGGACGCTTTGAAGAGGGTTGACGGCGAAAATATCTCATGCGTTGAACGAGAAGGTTTATTCATCACTCAAACGCCTCAAAGTTTTCACAGGGAAAGGCTGATTGAAGCGGTTAGCCAGAATCTCAAGGCAAAGGACGAGGCTGAAGCATGGACGAATTTTTCTCCACAGTATAAGCTAGTGAAAGTTGAGGGAGAACGATTGAATTTCAAAATCACATGGCAGGAGGATATTTTGACGGCTAAATCACTGGTTGCCCAACGCCAGACGCGCACGGGACTCGGCTATGATGTTCATGAACTAGTATCGGGGCGCAAGTTAATTTTAGGAGGGGTTTTGATCGCTGATTCTAGGCTTGGTTTGCTTGGTCATTCTGATGCTGATGTGTTGACGCATGCCGTCATGGATTCGATTTTGGGGGCAGCTGGCCTTGACGACATAGGCAATTTATTTCCAGCAAGTGAGGCAAAATTCAAAGACGCTGACAGCATTAAACTTCTTGAAGAAGTCTTGAGGCTGGTAAATTCTCTCGGGTGGCGCGTTGATTTTGTTGACGTAGTTTTAGAGGCGCAAGTGCCAAGATTAAATCGTTATCGCGAGCTCATAAAAGATAGCTTAGGGAAATATTTCGCCGTGAACGTGAACTTCAAGTCCGCAGAAACAATTGACGGTGTTGGAAAGGGATTAGCAATGAAATGTTGGGCTGTAGCTAATTTGTCGCGTCTGTTATAATAAAAAATCTCCCCGGAGTTGCGAAAAAGTTGGGGAGACTTGTTGTGCCTTAGTCTTTGACGTTCAGTGCTTGTTCAGTCGTTACTACGAGCTTCGCGCTGTCGATAGAGATGGGCACATTTTCAAAAATCGCGCCGCTTGTTATCATGACGTTCATTAGTGCTTTCACGTCGTTATCACTAACGCTAGGATCGGCGTAGTTGAAGTTGAAGGTCGCCTTGCTTGATGTGTTAGTGTTGAACTCTAAATGTAATTTCGTACTTGCTGCCATTGTTAATTCTCACCTACCTCCCTGTATAAACCTGATTTGGTTACTCTTCTACTAGCGTATAAACGTTAACCCTTTTCGTGGTATAAACCGGCTTTGACAAACAATCGCCAAGCATACTGACAATGTTCATCGCCTTCTGGTCGTCGTAACCCGTCGTGCTAAGTGTTCCTAAATTTACCGACAAGGTACTGACATTTCCGGTCGCTGTCTGTCCGTTATTCAGCAATACATTCACGCTGACCTTATCCAAACTTGCATTAACTGCCATTTCTATCTCACCTCCTTCTTAAAATTTCTGTCGCCTTTGTGAACGACATGAGTATTATATCATGCTTTTTTGAAATCTTAAGGCATAAATGCGAACAATTTTCTGTTGAGTAAAAGAGGGTACACTCCCCTATTTTATTCCTTGTTTACAGCATTTATACTTAAGTAATATTACTAATAATAGGGAACAAATTCGGGGGGTGGGGTAACTACGTCTCGATTGAGTAAAAGAGGGGACACTCCCCTATTTCATTCCTTGTTTACAGTATTTATACTTAAGTAATATTACTAATAATAGAGAATGTTTTCAGGGGGTATGGTAACTACGTCTCGATACAGCAACAAAAGCCCACCGCCGGCGCCGGATAAGAGTATAATAGGAGGGACAAAAGCACAAACAACAAAAGGAGTACATGGCAAATGACAACGAAAATGGGACAACTTTATGAAGGCAAAGCGAAACGTGTATACGCAACGGACGACGAGGGGCGCTACATAGTGGAATACAAGGACGACGCGACGGCGTTCAACGGAGCCAAACGTGGGACAATAGCGGGCAAGGGCGTAATCAACAACCAAATGAGCAACGCGCTATTCAAGTTGTTAGAGAGCAAAGGAGTCAGAACGCACTTCCTAGAGCAGCTAAGCGACCGCGAAACCCTAGTGAGAGCCGTAAAAATCGTGCCGTTAGAGATAATAATCAGGAACGTAGCCGCCGGATCTTTCTCAAAACGTTACGGAGTAGAAGAAGGACAAGAGCTGAAATGCCCGACGCTGGAATATTCGCTTAAAAACGACGCCTTGAATGACCCATTAATCAACGATAGTCATATACTAGCCTTGGGAATTGCGACGGAAAAAGAGTTAGACGCGATTAGGACAATGGCCTACAAAGTGAATGACGTTCTGAAAGAATTTTTCGCGGGAATAGGCGTGAAGCTGATAGATTTCAAGATCGAAGCGGGAAGATTGCCAGACGGGGAAATAATTTTGGCCGACGAGATCTCACCAGATACGTGCAGATTTTGGGACGCAAAAACGAATGAAAAACTCGATAAGGATAGATTCAGACGAGATTTAGGCGGCGTCGAAGAAGCTTATCATGAAATATTCAGCAGGATCAACCAGTAATAAAGAATGTCAGACGAAATACACGAGGAGTGCGGAGTGATCGGAGTATATTGCAACGAGGAAAGTAAAAATGCAGCCAACCTAGTCTATTACGGCTTGTACGCGTTGCAACACAGAGGGCAGGAAAGCGCAGGCATAGCAGCCAATAATCACGGAAACATGGAGCTTAGAAAGGGCCTAGGCTTGGTCGGAGAAGTATTCAGGGGCGAAAGATTTGAAAACTGGGGCGGCAACATAGCTATCGGGCATGTAAGATACTCAACTGCAGGCGACGGCAGCTCCCGAAATGCTCAACCTTTAGCGGCAAGCTGTAGACTTGGAGAAATTGCACTGGCTCATAACGGAAATTTAGTCAACGCCGATTCTTTACGCGAAATGCTAACCGATGAGGGCGTAATATTCCATACAACCAGCGACTCTGAATCGATTCTGAATTTAATTTGCCAACATGGCTCACGAGGCATAACAGGCGGCATCAAAAACGCAATGAGCTTAATCAAAGGCGCGTATGTCCTGGTCATAACTATAGGTGATAAATTAATCGGCGTGAGAGATCCTTATGGCCTTCACCCTTTATGTATCGGGAAATTGAACGGCGACTCCGGGTGGGTATTAGCATCTGAAACATGTGCGTTAGAAGCCCTTGACGCTGAATTTGTCCGTGACGTTATGCCCGGCGAAATAGTCATAATCGACAAAGAAGGCTTAAAGAGCATAGAGCCATCAAGCTGGTGCAGGAAAAATCTATGCGTGTTTGAACTTGTGTATTTTGCCCGTCCTGATAGCGTTGTTGACGGCGTAAGCGTTTATGATTTCAGGCGACGTTGTGGAATGCTCTTGGCTCGTCAAAAGAAAATCGAAGCTGATGTTGTCATGGCCGTGCCTGATTCTGGAATACCCGCGGCTATCGGCTATGCTGAAGCGTCTGGAATCCCCTATGGCGAGGGCCTAATCAAAAATAAATACATGGGGCGCACGTTTATATTACCTGTTCAGGAAATGCGCGAGAATGCCGTGAGAATCAAGCTAGCGACGATAAAGCGCAATATTGAGGGCAAGCGAATAATTCTCATTGATGACTCAATCGTTAGGGGGACGACCTTGCGGCGAATAGTGGGGCTTTTACGCGGCTCTGGTGCGGCAGAAGTGCATGTGTGTGCGGCGTCGCCTGAAGTAAAATACTCGTGTTATTTTGGTATTGATACGCCTCACCGGGAAAAATTAATCGCCGTGCAGAAATCTCCGGAAGAAATTTGCGTCTACATGGGCGCGGATAGCTTGACTTATCTAAGTTTTGAGAGCTTGAAAGAAGTTTGTGAGCGCGATTTATATTGCAAAGCCTGTTTTGATGGAAATTATCCAATGGAGGTGCCAAAAAATGACTGAGCGATTAATGTCAAAATCCTGCGTTGAGTTCTCGGAAATCCTGGCCGCGAAAGTCTCTGTGCCTGGCGGTGGGGCTGTTAGTGCCCTTGTCGGAGCGTTAGGGGCCGCGTTATGTTCAATGGCTACGAATTTCACAGTCGGCAACAAGAAATACGCGAATTTTGAGGACGAGGCTAAAGCTATTCTGAAAAAGTCAGAGCACTTGCGAACAAGATTACTTGAACTCGCTGACGAGGACGCGGCGGCATTTCCTGAATTAGCGGCTGCTTACAAACTCCCAAAAGATAACCCCAAAGGCGATAAAATCTACGAACATGCGGCTTTGAATGCGTGTAAAGCTCCGTTTGAAATGATTAAATGTTGTTCAGAAGCGATAGACTTGCTCGAAATTATTGCTGAAAACGGCAACAAAATGTTAATCACAGACGTAGGCGGAGGCGCATT
>CAJOGG010000090.1 GCA_905234205.1 uncultured Synergistales bacterium
TTGATCCAAAAACGCAATGGAGAGTTAGCAGACTATCAACGTAGGAGCGCAGAACTTCAGCAGCTTCAGCAATTCAACGCACAAATAGCCGCTCAGCCAGACTATGCGGAATATGAAAAGTGGTATCGTGCGAAATGCCAGGCAGCCGGTGTAACGCCTGAACAGGTCAATGCTGGATTGAATGAGTTAGCCCGACGCAATGGAGAACGATATTCGCAAATTCAAAATTACGTGGCCGGGTGGTATAGGGAATTTCAGACCGAGAAAGCACAACGCCAACAATTACCGAAAACACGACGTCGGACAGCTCCACCAGTTTTGGAAGGAACACAAGGCGGCTTCAGCGGTTCACGAAGCTATAGCATGGAAAAATTCAGCGAGATGGATTCAGACGGTCAAGCAAAAGCATTGATGGATATGGGGATAGTGTAATGAAGAAGATTTTTATAGCAATACCAAGGAACAAAAGCCCGGAACAAATAGCTGTTGATCAAGATATTCTCAAGAAACTTGCACGAATTTACATAAATGACGACGTAACCGAAATGACGCATTATGAGGACGAAGACGTAAATGCGGACTTCCAATCGATGATTGTGTTTGCGGAAAACATTAAGAGAATAAGCGAGGCAGATTATTTGATCTGTGGTGAGGGTTATGAAATAGATAAGTTTTGTAAGTTGTACTATTACGTAGCGAAGAAATTTTGGAAGAAAATTTTAATTGAAGATGGTAAAACGTTGAAAGGAGTTTAGCATTTTATGGCAAGTAACACATATGCGGCAGTTGGAAACAAAGAAGATGTGAGCGATATTATCACTAATATTTCTCCTGAAGATACGCCGTTGTATTCGAAGATTGGTAGGAGCAAAGCATCACAAGTAACGCATGAATGGCTTGAGGATATTTTAGGGGAGCCTAGAGAGAATAAAAATCCTGAAGGTTATACATACTTTACGATGAATGCAGAGCCTAGAACACGTCTTAACAACTATACACAGATCATGCACAGGGGCATTCAGGTCACAGATACCCAAGAAATAGTATTGAAATATGGATTGCGTTCTGAAATTGCTTATCAGATGCAGAAGGAATTGAAAGGTTTAGCCTTTGACTGTGAGAGGGCGTTATTGACGCAAGATACAAAGGTATTAGGCTCTATGGATGAGGCAAGACAATTCGGCGGCCTTCCTTATTGGATCGTAACGAATATATTATCTAATGGAGGAACACCACGTGCATTAACATTTGATCTAATCAACAACGCATTAGAGCAAGTATGGGTAGCAGGTGGGAAGCCTACAATCTTATTAGTATCGCCTAGAAATAAGCGTATTGTTTCAACTTTCACAGCGGGTCATACTAAATTTATGAATGGCAACACGACGAAGAAACTATCACAGGTTATTTCAGTTCTCGAAACAGATTTCGGAATAGTTCAGTGCATGACAGATAGATTTATGCCGGACGATATAGTATATGGATTAAGCCCCGAATATATCAAGAAAGCATTCTTACGAAATTTCAAAACAGGTGAATTGCCCAAAATCAGCGATATGGCACGTAGATATGTCAATGGAGAATGGACGCTTGAAATGAGAGCTGAAAAAGCACACTTTAAGATTGAAGACTTGGACGGTATAGTACCAGCAGCATAAGAATGATAATAGATCAAGAACTCTTTAAGCATGGCGACGAATACAAGCTAGAAAATCACATTAACAGCGATGACGTTGAGCGCGAGAACTGGCGGCAGGTTCAAGAAGACGATTAATCGCAAACATTCCAGTTGAAGAGGCAGCAATGCTTGAGGCTAATTATGACTTGGATTATCTAGCGTTCTCACGTAACAACGATAAGGCAGCGTTAAAGAGATTATTGAAGCGTTTTCCATATTGGCGATGTTCGGGAGGTGAGATATAAAAATGATAGATGTATTACAGTTAGTGCAATCATTGAGGTATGCGTTGCGTGATATGCAAGGAGTGAAAATATCTGACTTTGAGTTAATAGAGTGCATAAATCAAGCAGCGTCATTATTGTATGTTACGATGGCGGAAAAGTATGTACGATACGCGTTAAAGACGTACACAATGGATGTTGGCGACGCCAATAAGGGAGTCTTGCCTGACGATTTCTTAAAGGTTCACCAGGTTTTGACTGATGAAGATACTGTGGCCGTTCCCACTAGTTATCTTCCAACTACTGACGGCACATATAGGATTAAGGGCAATATGTTTTATGCAAATAATGATGTTTACAGCATAGAATATTATTATGTTCCGAAACGGGTAAAATCGTTAAGCGATAAGCTAGATGTCCAAACTGCAATGTCGCCGTATATCGAGCAAGTAGCACTAGCCTTTTATGGTAATAATTTAGATAAGGCGAAAAAAGTAGTTGATATTTGCGTGACGTCGTTGTCTGACATAGAAGTTTCACACTTTGAGAATGTTGGCCCTACTCAAGTATTAGGTGGTAGAGTATGACGCAGAAAGAAATGTTAGCACTCGTTCGTAAGTTAATTTCAGATGAACAAGCCACAGGATTCACAGAAGGCGGGACTCTTGAAGAGCCTGAAGGAACGCAAGAATTATTGAACTATCTCGACAGGGCTGTAGACGACTATTCAAAGCGTCAAGCAGCAAATGCAGATACACGTCTTGTTAGAAGCATGACAATCAGTAGCAGTAACATGTATTTACCAGATGGATTTTTAATGTTTTGTGGTTTAATTCCAGCCCAAGTAGAAGGCAATTTTCTATTCTATTATGGAGATATGGTCAACCCGACGGTAAAATACTTTGAGCGGCTTCCATATGTATCAAGTTATCCAGAAACTGCGCCACTACCTTACGAGCAAGATCAGTATATGACGATAGCAGCCCTGGCCGCCATATATGCTTTGAATAAATATGAGTTCAACGTATCGCAAGACTTAATGTTGCTTGGCTATGGAGGGCAACAGAATGCCAACGGTAGCTAATAAACATAGCGAGGTACGTAGGATTTTTTATCCAAGGTTTGACGGCGGTTTGAACTTATCGGCATCACCTGAGACGATAGCAATAAATGAATTACGTGACGCGTTGAATGTTGAGGTTTCACAAGTTACAGGGAAGTTAAAGGTAAGGGGCGGGTTAGTATGGCACAACAGATTTTCACTTGATTCAGGGGACAATGTAAAAGAGATAATCCCAATACAAGGCAGTGAAGACTTTCTCATGTTGTCAGAGCAGAACAAACTGTACCATTATAGGAACGGCGTTATCTATGACACTAATATAAAATTCAGCCCTAAAATTGGAAATATCAGTGCGGCAATGTGGGAAGACTCGATCCTGCTTGCGTATGGTGTGAGCTTGTTACAGGTAACAATCAACGGCGATACTTATGACTATGCTTCATCAGGCCCAAAGAACAGCCGTTATGTGTTTGTCCGCAATGGTCGTGTAGGAGTAGTTGACGGAGATAACACAATAAGATTTTCTGCTATTGGGGATTGTGATAGCTGGGAAGATGATCCCGACGACGATAGTACAGGAAAATTTATTGACATAGGCTATAAAGACGGAATGAAGATTACTGCTTTATGCCCGTTATCGAAAGATTTAATCATATTCAAGTCTTCCCCAACAGCACCAGACAACGGGAAAATATGGAGATTGATAGGCGATTATCCAGACTGGCAAGTAGTGGAAGCAGTGCAAGATACAGGCACGTACAATTACAAAACGGTCAAGATAGTCGGCAATGATGTATTCTATATAACAGCATCAGGACTAGCGACACTCTCAACTGTTATGGAGTATGGCGACGTTAAAATGAACTGGGCTGATAGAAAGGTTGCTAAAGCCTTAACAGCACTGATAACGAGTTCGGCCCAACTATGGCATGTAACAAGCAAGAGTCAGTTATGGGTGACGCCTTCTGAAAAAGACAACTTAGTATGGATATTTGATTACGGACTAAGAATATGGACATATTTTGAATTTCCCAAGCTGCCGAAATACGTTTTATGTGTGAAGAATAACGTTTTTGTATTTATTGATAACGATATATATGAACTCAATGATTATTGTTATCAAGACGAAATGAAGGACGCAGAGACCCAAACGATTAAGGCAAGAATAGTGTTGGGGATATTGTCTGCTGGGTTACAAATATTAGTTAAATCTGCTTATGCTTCGTATGAGGTCAACACAACCAGTAAAGCAGAGTTAGTCATAGGAAAATTCAGAATGCCGTTAAAGTATCGTGGAAGTGGAGACTTTATTTACGATGATTACGATGTGGCTTATGAAGACGATGATACATTGATTGAGGCCAATAACATAATGACTGCGCGGCAACGTTGCCTAGTGAAGGGTTGGACGCTGAGTCCGGAGATAAAAATTTCTGGTGGAGGCTTCGAACTATCAACGCTAGGATTTGAAACAGTAGAGGTGTAATAATGGCATATGAATTAGGCTATCCAGTTGATTTCCGTAGTGCAGGCGATACAACAAGAGAAGCATTTTCCAAGCATATTAACGAGATAAAAAGGATTTACAGTTACCTGAATGACTTGGATTCAAATAAAGCAAGCAAAACCTTGGATACGGAAACAGCTAAGATTAAGTCAGATTTAAACTCACACAAAACAAGTACGGATCCACACCCAAATTGGACACCAATTTTAAACTTCAGTGATTTGCATGGAAGCTTATCTTATTCAAAGATTGATGGACTCGATGAAAGAATAAGGATAATCTCGCCGCCATTCACGAACAAAGAGACAGCAACATGTGATGGTTCTCATAACATGGTGAAGTTGAATTCTAATCTAACAATTATTTCAGGTATGGAGCGTTTTTTGGGTTTACCGAGGACTGCTTGGGGCGATAGTACAGTTATTGAAATAACGTATCCATGGGAAATGCCCAACCATACTGTAGGTCTAGCACTGACCTTAGAAGTATATGATAGTTCAACAGTGTGGGATACTACTACTTGGGCGAATTTGGTGCCTGTTGTGGTTACAAGAAAAAAAACTGGATTCACTTTTCTGATACACCCCCCTGATGAAGCTGCTGACAAATTTTCCAACATGGCAATTAACTACATTGCAATAGGAGATTAAAATAGAGGAGATAAAATGCCAACATTTAAGAATGAGACAACAAAACCTATTTTTTACAAGGTAAAGGATAAGGAACAAATAATAATCTTTGATCCCCAAAAGGAAGTTATGCTGGAATTTTGGGTTCCGTATTTGCAGCTTGGATTAACGTTAATGAGTGCGGAATATCCTCCAGTGCCCAATATGATATTGCTTAGCGGCGAGTTCACTTTTATGCATGGATTAGAGCGGAAATTTAACATAGATGCGTGTGATTCATATACATTTGAGATAACAGTTAATTCTGGAAAAGTAAGACTTTACCTAGGAGCAACAAAGAATAGTATGGATATATCTTCATCGTATAACTACAAAGTTGTGCTTGATTGGTCTCTTGTGCCATATATTCGTATTGTTGGGCTTCAAGATGATAGCAACGTTATGATACATGCAGAAGTTAAGGAGAAGTGATGTTCATTGAAATTCTTAGAATATGACTTACTGACAGGGCGCATAATTAGTGAAATTGTTTCACCGATAGAGCCAAAAACTTTAGATGATCGCGGAATATTACAAATCAACGATAATGATAATATCAATACCTCAATGTATATTATCAAAAATGGCGCGTTGGTAAAGACTTACGAATCGAAAATCGAGAAACTTGAGCGTGAAAGGATACGCAACGAAAACAATATGCGAAGTCGTTTGAGGTTAAAGAGCATGCAAACTGAATTTTTCATTGCTATGATGAGAGACGATATTGAAGCGATTAATGAGTTGAAGAAAGAGTTTCGCCAGTTAGAGATATATTTGTAAGGGCTTAATCATGGGGAAATATACGAATTTAGCTGATAGTCTCTATGATGAACATACCAAGAAATACAAGAAGCCTGTAGTAGAAGACTATATTGTAGGTTTTACCGGTATTGATCCAGACGAAAAGGTTAATTCTGAAGCAATAAATTATGAGGATTTGAATGGGCTTTTAGGCGGCAATTTAACTGGTCATTATCACTTAACGATTGAGCAAGTTGCACAGCTTAGGGAGTTCCAAAGAGCTATAAACGATATAAACAGGATAATTGACACAACCATAGCTAATCTTGATGCCCGTATAGAAAGTACTGAAGAAAAACAACGTGTTACTGAAGAAAAAGTTACTGCTGCAATAGCTGATTTTCATAATACAGAGCAATTCCTAAATAATCGAATGGAGGCTATAGCAGGGCAAGCAACAGAGGACATCGAAATACTAGATGCCCGAGTTGATTCTAATGGAGTAATACATAGTAATCTTGGGCAAAATATCCGAAACATTCATGATTTATTACTGGATTATATGAATTACGAGAGTGCTTATCGTGAAGCTAGAGATAATGATTTACAAGCCCAAGCTGATGAATTAAGTGCTGCGATATTAAATGAGCTGTGTAAGCTAAGTCAAGGGTTACAATCAAGTCAACTGGATTTATCTTCAATAATTGAGGATTACAGAGAACGAGAATTAAATCTATATAGACAGATAGATGAAGTATCTTGCGCTGCTCTTAATGAAATGTACAGACATTTCGATGAAGTTCGTGAATATCGCCTCGCCATTGAACAAGAACAGGAAGCTAGGAATGCACAAATCCAAAGTGTCTTGACGGAGATAAATAACAACAGCTCTAAATTGGCGGACTTAACGGAGCTTTATTATCGCTATATCGTAAAGCATGAGCAACTTCAAGACGAAGTGAATAACATAAAAACCCGAATAGATGATGGAGAACCTTTTAGTGATGATGAGATCGCTTCAGACGACGACGTTCTTGAAATGTTAGAGGACGCATTAGGTACAAATCCATGAATAGGAGGTAATGATGAGCAATTATACGCGCTGGTATCGTTATGGGACAATATCATTAACTAAAGGTAGTAAAACCGTTGTTGGAGAAAAAACGTACTGGACAACAGCAGGCTTTAACCCTGGCGATATATTAGTTGTTGATAAAACGTACTATGAAATTGATGATGTAATAGACAATACAACCCTAATGTTAAGAGAAGCATATAGTGGTGATACAGTCTCGAATGTGGGATACGCAGTCATTAGGAATTTTACGGCAACGCCAATGTCGAGAATAGCAGCCCAGACTTCGGAAATATTAGGTGTACATCAGCGATTACTTGATGAAAAGTTAAGTACTATACAAGGAAAAAGTGCTTATGAAATCGCGCAAGAGAATGGATTTATAGGAACTGAAGAAGAGTGGCTTGAAAGTCTTAAAGCTGCTGGGGAATATGCAGAATTACATAATGAAGTTTCAGAGATCACTAATTTAATTGATGTGTTAGGAATATATGTCGATGAAGATGGTGATTTGGCACAAGATGTTTAATTCGTTACGTTTAGTGACGTGATTAACATAAATTATTAATTAATTTCGGAGGTATTTTTTATAATGTCATACGATTTAACAAAAAAGACCACGTTAAAGCACTTACAATCAACTACTATGCAGCTTAGATCCTACGTAGACACAAAGATCGCTAACCTTCCCGTTGAGAAATTCCTGGACCAGGCAAAAACCAAGTTTGAGTACAGTTTCACATTCAACGCTGAAACTTACCCAGGCGCCACGAACCCCAACCTTGACGGTAAAGCAGTTCTCGTTATGGCAGTGAAAGGCGTTGACAATTCTGTCGCGTATTCATTCCTTGACCTTTCAGAGCTCATTGACGTCAACAAGATCGACAAAGTAG
>CAJOGG010000091.1 GCA_905234205.1 uncultured Synergistales bacterium
TCAATAATTTCCGGGCTTGGTACTATGGTCGTAGTAATATTCTTTCTGTTGATAGTGTTGTCGACCGCTATAAAAGTTGTACCAGAATATCGCCGCATAGTTTTATTCAGGCTTGGCCGTTTAGTTGGGAGTCGTGGCCCCGGGATCGTGTTTATAGTCCCGTTTATTGACAAAGCTGTAACTGTTGATTTACGAATCTTGACGCTTGATGTACCTGTTCAGGAAGTAATCACAAAGGATAACGTAGCAATAAAAGTCAACGCAGTCGTCTACTTCAGAGTCCTTGACCCCGCAAAATCAGTTGTTGAGGTTGAGAACTATATCGTCGCCACGAGCCAATTAGCTCAGACAACTTTACGCTCTGTTGTTGGTTCAGTTGAACTCGATGAAGTCTTATCCTCGCGCGAAAAGATCAATCAGGAATTGCAGAAGATAATTGATGACCGTACAGACCCATGGGGAATCAAAGTCAGTGCTGTTGAGGTCAAAGAGCTAGAGTTGCCCGAAGGAATGAAACGAGCTATGGCACGTCAAGCAGAAGCCGAACGAGAACGCCGCGCAAAAATCATAGCCGCCGAAGGAGAATTACAGGCCGCCGAGAAACTTTCAGAAGCCGCCCGAAAAATGGAAGCGTCCCCGATTACGTTACAGTTGAGATACTTGCAGACGATCCGCGAAATTTCAGGAGAACGCAACACAACAACATTCTTCCCGATCCCTGTTGATTTAATCAAGCCGTTTATTGACAAGCTTACGAATAAAGAGGTGAAAGCATGAAGTACAGAACAGCTAAAGAGATTCGCGAGTTATTCATAAAGTTTTGGGAGGAGAAAGGCTCAAAGCACCTTCCTAGTTTCTCGTTAGTCCCTGATGATCCGTCGTTGTTGTTTACTATTGCTGGCATGGTTCCGTTAAAGCCTTATTACTTGGGAATCAAAGAGCCTGAACACCCGCGCGTTGTAACGAGTCAAAAATGTGTACGCACGAATGATATTGAGAACGTCGGACGAACTGCCAGGCACCATACGTTTTTCGAAATGCTTGGGAATTTCACATGGGGAAGTTATTTCAAGAAAGAAGCTATCTCATGGGCATGGGAATTTCTTACGGAACGAATCGGCCTTGACCCCGAAAGACTCTACGCAACGATTTACCAGGACGATGAAGAAGCGTTTGAGGCTTGGAAAAAATTCTTACCTGCTGAAAAAATTTACAGATGCGGCCAAGATGAGAATTATTGGTTCATGGGAGATACAGGGCCTTGCGGACCATGCAGCGAGATTTATTACGACAGGGGCGAGAAATATTCTTGCGGTAAACCTACATGCGGAGTCGGTTGCGATTGTGATAGATACATGGAAATCTGGAACTTAGTCTTCACTCAATTCGATCGCCAAAAGGACGGCAGCTTGCCTTTATTGCCTCATAAGAATATTGATACGGGCATGGGGCTTGAGAGATTAACTTCTGTAGTTCAGGGAGTTGATACGGACTACGAGACGGACTTATTTACGCCGCTAATCAATCACACTTGCAAAAGTGCCGGAATAAAATACGGTGAAGACGCGAAAAACGATATGGCCGTGAGAGTTATAGCTGACCATGTTAGAAGCGTTGCGTTTATGTTGGCTGATGGTGTCTTGCCCTCAAACGATGGCCCCGGTTACGTGCTTAGGAGATTGTTGCGCCGTGCTGTGAGATTCGGGAAATTGCTTGGCTTTGATGGAATGTTCTTGTGCGAGTATATGCCGATATTGATTGACATAATGGGCGATCCTTATCGTGAATTAATTACACAGCGTCCAGTCATTGAGCAAATAATCAACCTTGAAGAGGAGAAATTCAACAAGACTTTGAAACAGGGCACAGAGTTATTTGACTCGGAGATAGCAGGATTAAAAGCTAAGGGCGTTAGTGAGATTCCAGGCGACGTGATTTTTACGTTGTACGATACTTACGGATTCCCACCAGAATTGACTCGTGAAATGGCTGATGAAATTGGCTTCACGTTGGACGAGGAAGGCTTTAAGGTCGCAATGAATGAACAACGAGAACGCGCAAGAGCCTCAAGCAAACAGAAGAAGAGCGCATTAACCGGAGATATTTACACGGAGCTTGAAAACGAGTTCGGGGCAACGAAATTCACGGGCTACGAAAAGGCTGCTGACTCGGGAAAAATTTTGGCGTTGATAAATTCTGAAGGCAGAGTCGATTCGATAACTGGGCCTGGCGAGTTTGAAATCTTGCTTGATGTAACACCGTTTTATGCTGAACGAGGCGGAGAAGTCGGCGACATAGGAACAATGACTATCAATGGAGTGAACGTGAAGATTCTCAACACAATACCTCACGGAAAAATAATCGTGCATACAGCGAAACTTGAATCAGGCGCAGAAATTCACGTCAATGACGAAGCTTTATGTTTTGTTGATGATGAACGCAGGAGCGCAATACGACGAAATCACACAGCCACGCATTTATTACACGAGGCATTAGGGCGAGTCTTGGGCCGACATGTTAGACAAGCAGGTTCACTTGTTACAAACGAGTTCTTGAGATTCGATTTCACTCACCATTCAGCCATGACAGACGCAGAAATATCCGAGGCCGAACGAATCATTAACGCAGAGATTCTAAACAACGTAGCAGTTGACATTTCTGAACACTCGAAGGACGAAGCACAGGCATTAGGGGCCAAAGCGTTATTTGACGAGAAATACGGCGATGTTGTCAGAGTCGTAAACGTCCCGGAATTTTCCATGGAATTATGCGGCGGCTTACACGTTAAACGTACTGGCGATATAGGTAGCTTTAAGATTTTGCGTGAGGAGAGCATAGGCTCCGGGACTCGCAGAATTTTGGCCGTAACAGGCACAAATGTTATAGCGTTGCTGCAAAAGTTGTTCGCACTAAGAAATTCATTGACGGCGTTATTATCGACTGATGAGGACGGCTTGAACGATAAGGCGAAGGCACTTGTTGATGACTTGAAGACGATGAAGAGTCAAATGCAGGCGCAAAAGTTGAAGGAGCTGTTAGAGAACTCTGAAAGATTCTTAGAGCGTGAGGAACTTGCTAACGGAGTCTTGCTTCAAGTTGGGAGGTTCCCTGATATTCCTGCGAACATGCTGCGAGATATTGGCGATAAAGCGAAGGCGCGTCCAGAACCAAACGTTGTAATTCTTGCGTCGGTAAACACTGAAGATAAATCCTGCCAGTTAGTCGTAATGGCTGACGATCAGGCCGTGAACAAGGGAGTCAACGCGGGCTTATTAGTTAAGGAGGCTTGCTCAATTCTCGGAGGCAAGGGCGGAGGACGTAAGAATCTTGCTCAAGGTGGCGGGCGTGAAGGCTCAAAACTTGAAGAAGCATTAACGAAAATTCGCGAATTAATCACGAAATAAGCAAAGTGAATCAACAAAGCTCTCGTCTATAATATGGGCGGGAGTTTTTCATAAATTATAGTAAAGGAGTAACTAAGCGTGCCAACACTCAAGACAGAGGATAAAACTGTTCTCGAACTCTTCAGCGACAAAAAAGCAAATTTTCTGATCCCGGATTACCAACGCCCTTACGAATGGGGAGAGAAAGAATGCCGGACACTTTGGGACGATTTATTTAACTTTGCCTTCCCTGACAATGATAGCGATAAATTCGACAGCAAGAACGACGAATATTTTCTTGGCCCTATAGTAACTTTTGCGAACGAACATAAGCAACAGGAAATTATTGACGGGCAGCAGAGACTCACGACGTTAATGTTATTGCTACGAGCGTTTTACACGAAATACAGCACCATGCAGGACAAAAGCTCTATCAAGGCGGGAGAATTAGTGGGAACTTGTATTTGGGAGACTGATGAGATTACAGACACACCCAACATGAATACATGCAAGCTTGAAACCGAAGTAGCCACCGATGACACTAAACAGGAGTTCAGAGAAATTTTACGCTCCGGCCAAGTTAATGACGATCAACAAAGCAGATACGCGAATAACTACAGGTTCTTTCAGGAGAAAATTAACGACTTCCTACAAAAATTTGATGGCTATCTCGCCCATTTCTCTACACGAATACTCAAGAATTGTTTGATCCTTGACATTGAAGCCAGCTCTTCGGACTCGGCAATGCGAATCTTCTCAACCCTCAACGACCGCGGCAAGCCCTTATCTGACTCCGATATATTCAAATCCCAACTTTATAAACACTATAGCAACTCCGGCCACAAAGATAAATTTATCTCACGTTGGAAGCAGCTTGAAGAGTTATGCGCAAAGATTTATCACCCTGTAATAGGCACGCCCATGGACGAGGCTTTCACTAAATACATGTATTACGAACGGGCTAAGCAGGGTATCAGCTCAACAACAACTGAAGCATTACGAAAATTTTACGAGCGCGATTCTTACAAGCTCTTAAGAAATGATGAAACATTTGAGAATATTATTGACCTCACGAATTTTTGGGACGACGTTTTGAATCAGAATTACGAGCGATTTTCGGAGCGCGCGCTTAAAAGATTGTTCGTGTTGAATTATGCGCCAAACGGAATGTGGGAATATATTGTATCTGTCTATTATCTTGCTAATCGTGAAAACTTTGACGAAGAAACCTTCTATAACTTCCTGAACAAGATAACCGCTTTCATATGGGCATACGCTTTGATTAATCCTGGTGTCAACGCTCTGCGAACTCCTGTTTATCCCGAAATGATTAATATCGTCAAGCATGATAAAGTTGAATTTAAGGATTACAAGTTTGACACTATGAGAATCTCTAACGCCTTCAACAATTTCGCCTTCACAAATCGACGTGGCATCACGAAATCGCTATTAACATGGTGGGCCTTCAACGATGACGCGCAAGAATTACTCTCGCTTAATCAGCCGTTTGAGATTGAACACATTTACGCCCGCAATCGTTACGAGAATGAGCACAGCCTCACTGATCCCCGCAATCTCGAATCTTTAGGCAATAAAGCTTTATTAGAGAAAGGCATAAACATTCGCGCTTCTGACTACAGATTCATAGACAAGACGAAATATTACACGGGCGAAGGAATTTCACGAGGTCAATACAAAGACGGCACACGCATAAAAGAGTTACGAGACTTGGCCAAGACTCACACTGACTTCACGGAAGCTGACATTGTTCAACGTAACGCAAGAATCCTTCACGAGTTTATCACTTACCTTAAAGCAAATGACCTCATTCAATAATTCTGGACGCGTCTTAGCCCTTGACATTGGCACAGTAAGAATCGGCGTGGCTATCTCTGATCCCTCACGAATAATTGCGCAAGGTTTAGGAGTGTGGAAAGCTGAAGACGATGAATGGCTCAAAGATTTTGACGCATCTATTAAGAAATATCAACCGGCGTTAATTGTTGTTGGCTTACCTGTTAGGACTGACGGAAAGAAGAGCGAAGCTGGCGAGAGAATTTTAGCGTTGATTGAGCGTTTACGAGCGTTATACTCCGAGCAAACTTTTACGACTTGGGACGAAAGATTTACGACCGTGATAGCGCAACGGGCCTTAATCGAAGGAAATGTATCACGCAAGAATCGACGTAAGACTGTGGATAAATTGGCGGCAGTGTTGATTCTGGAAAGCTGGCTTGAGGCACAAAAAAACCTCCCCGCTTAATCGAGGAGGCATCAAATTTCATTCACTCTATCTCTTCAAGTTCACGACTTCTTCAAGAATTTGATCGCTTACTGTAACTGTACGTGCGTTTGCCTGGAAACCTCTTTGTGCGATTATCAGGTGCGTAAATTCCTCCGTTAAGTCAACGTTTGACATTTCGACGTATTGCGACATTATTTTGCCTTTACCGTTTGAGTTCGCGCCGTCAATATTAGCGTTGCCGGAGTTCACTGTAGCCTGGAACATAGTGTTTCCGACTTTCTCAAGGCCCTGTTCGTTAGCAAAGGTTGCAAGTGCCACACGATAAAGCGGAATGTTCACGCCATTGTCATAAGAGCCTGTTATCGTTCCGTTAATTGCCACGGAGTAATTCTTGAGAATGCCCATCGTATAACCGTCTTGATAAACCGGTTTTGTTGTTGTCTCTGAAGCAAACTGTGTAACGCCCTCAAGAGCACTTCCGCCACTTCCGACTCCGCCGCCAAAGTTCAACGTTACGACGCTGTTAGGCTGACCATTAAGGCTGAACGGGATTGTAAGTTCTACTTCTGCGTTCGGGTATCTGTCATTGTT
>CAJOGG010000092.1 GCA_905234205.1 uncultured Synergistales bacterium
GATTGATTGAGACTTGAATGTCGCGGGTTAAATTTTCCGAACGTAAAAACGAGTTCAGGGTGTAGGCTACGTGCCTTGTATCAAGTTCAACACGTTCGCTGGCACCAGGACTTGTTCCGACCTCGCCGCTTTTGTTAGGGTCTTGGGATTCTTCAGTTGTAACACCGCCCCTTAGAACTCCTAGTGAACCTTTTAATGATAATAATGCCTTCTGGAATTTTTGAGAATCTATCGAGGACATTGCGAACAACAATATAAAGAAGCAAAGAACAAGTGTAATCATGTCCCCGTATGTACTCATATAGAACGGCGCGGAAAGTCCGGGCTCTTCAGGTTTCTTTTGACGTGCCATTATTCGCCCTCCTGATTGAATGCTTCACGCATCTTAGGCGGTAAGTAAACTTTTAATTTCTCCTCAACGATTCTTGGGTTTTCGCCGGCTTGTATAGCTAATATTCCCTCGACCATAAGTTCCATTGATTTAACTTCCTGCGCTGAACGTGCCGCGAGTTTCTTGCTCGTTGGAATTGCAAACATGTTAGCAAGCATTGAGCCATACATTGTTGTTATCAAGGCGACGGCCATACCGGGACCAAGTGCGCTTACGTCTGCGAGGTTTCCTAACATTGCTATGAGTCCTATCAACGTTCCTATCATTCCGAATGACGGGCCGAACTCCGCAATATTGTCAAATACCGTTTTGTTAGCGCTGTGTCTGTCCTCAAAGTTTCCTATCTCTGTGTCAAGAATAGCCCTCACAAGTTCAGGGTCAGTTCCATCAACAACCAACTGAATGGCCTTGCGCATAAAATCACTCTCAACTTCAGCAACGTCAGCCTCAAGCGATAAGAGTCCTTCACGTCGTGCCTTCTCCGCAAAGCTTACGATCATTTGAACCATTCCGACTAAGTCAGGCTCTTTGAAGAGAAACACGCCTTTCAGACAGCCCGTTATAGCCTTGAGTCTCTCTCCAGGGTTGGAGATAACTGTAGCCCCCAAAGCACCTCCGATTGTAATCATCAATGATGGTACGTCAAAATATGCCCCGATATTTCCACCCGAAGCCATTGACGCCACAACTAGTATCCATGTTGCTAGAAATCCTATAAGACTTGTTAAATCCAAAACGAGTTCACCTCTGCCGTATTATTCTGATTCTGATACATCTGTCGTATTTGCTATTATACAAGTGTATCCTGCCGCTTTTCTGAATGTTATAATTTTCTTGTACACGTCACGAACACGCTCGCGCACAACATACCTATGACCATTCAGCAACCGCAAAACAGTATCCGGTGTTACGTCTATAGTTTCTATCATGTCAGAGTTCAGCAAGAAAGCTTCGCCGTTCAGACGATGTAATTCAATCATTATATTACAAGCCCTTCCACGTGAAAATTTTACGAATTGCGTAATATTATACGATTTTCAGAGCAAAAAGCGATAAAATAAGAAAACCAATTTTTGTGGAGGTGTAGTAATTTCATGCCAGATAATATTAATGACTTGTACAAAAAAATAGACTTTCTCGTCAAAGGAGGTGCCCTTCAACATTTAACGAACTTCCTTAATGAACGCGGTGTCAAGGCTCTTGTAGTTGAAGCTGGTGGGCCAGATACTCTTAACGTGATAGACGCTGCGGGAGTTGTGCCTGAAAGTTTAACGCTTAAAGACGAAATTTCGCGCTCATTTACTCAAGGTATTGTCAAAGAATCATTTGAGCTTGAATTTTCCGGAGAGGCTAACGCGATCAGAATCAGAGGGACGCAATGGGAAATTTATATTTTGCTTAAGGAAAAATTTGCTGACTCTCAAGCTCTCATTCAGGAATTGAAACCTTACGCCGGGTTAATAGCTCTCTGGAAGACTTACACGAAAATTTCTGATACGGAGAAGAGATTATCGCGTTTATCTTACATGATACTTGCAACTAAGAGCACGCTCGCGTCGATTTTTGAGCCAATGCCCCTGCAATATTTTGCTTCATTCTTGGCCGACGTGTTACAGGAAAGTTTGTTCCCGAAATCAATAGCGATTCTCAAGGACGAGGGAAATTACTTGACAGTCTTCAATGGTAAAGCCGACAGCATTCCTGAACGTAAAGGCATTTACGCCGCACAGATACTTCCGCCAACGCCCGTTGTCACGAAAAATGATGAGCCAGTCGAAATAGTTTTGCCTGTTGCTGAAGGCGATTCGAGATTGTTTTGCTTGATTCAGTGGGATAAGCTTCCCGACGATCAAACCATGAACTTCTTAGAGCTCCTTGGAAACTTAGCGGTAAGAGCTATAGCTATCAATAACTTACGACTCCAATCACAACAGGCTGAAGCTAATATTTCAAGCGGAGAATTTACGGTTTTATCGCTCTCAAACGTCTTGAAGATCTTGCGTGCGGCTGAAGACAAAGCCAAATTTTTCTCGCTCCTGGTTGATATTTTCGTGGAACAGTGCCGAATGTCAAACTGCTTATTAGCCTCATGGAACAACGCTCGTAAAGGCTACATGTTGAGCGAACAGCGAACGGGAAATTACAAAGCCAACATTAACACAATGTTATTGCCCTCATCAAGTGGCCCAGTGTCAGGCGACAAAGTCAAGGAGACTCATTATGACCTTAGCAAAAATTCTCCTGATGCCATATTCAAATCTTGGGGGCTTGGCGGTTGTCCTTGGAAGGATACGTTCAAATCGTTGTCAATAAAATATATTTTCCCTGTCTGTGATGATAGCTCTCTCGTTGGGATTATAGCTATTGGCGATGGACAACTTAATCGCTCGCAGCTTGCTTCACTTCAACTAATAGCACAGTTTGCTGCTTACGAGTTCAGACGCTTTGATTAACTGGTTAAAAAGGTGATATGAGATTTCTAAAGCAAGGTTTTACTAGAGACGATCTACTACGCATTAATGAAGACGATTTGCCCGTGTTAGCCGAAGAGGTGCGGGCATTTATTGTAGATACCGTAACGAAGAATGGCGGCCATTTAGGTTCATCGTTGGGTGTTGTCGATCTCACTATAGCAATGTTGCGGCAATTTGATCCACTGAACGACCGGATAATCTTTGACGTTGGTCACCAGTCTTACCCGTACAAGATTCTCACAGATAGATTCGATAAATTCACGACGTTAAGACTCAAAGACGGCATTTCAGGTTTCCCAAGGCGCAACGAGAGTCCTTACGATCATTTCAACACCGGGCATAGCAGCACTTCAATATCAGCAGCATTAGGTTACGCGAAGGCCAGGGATTTACTTCACGAGGACAGGCAAGTTATAGCATTCATAGGGGACGCGTCGTTGATTAACGGTTTAGCTCTTGAGGCCCTTAACTACGTTCATGAGACAAACACGAAATTAATAATCGTTCTCAATGACAACAGGCACTCAATCAGTAATCGCGTCGGAGGGTTCTCAACAATGCTTGCGAGACTCTCTGCTAATTCTTCTTACAAACGAATCAAGAACGCTATCAAGAGTAAAGGCGGCGTTAGTTTAGTTCACGGGCTTGAAAAAATTCGCGACACCTTCAAATTCATGTTGAAGCCTAATAATTTATTTGACGAGCTTGACATAAATTACTGGGGACCATTTGACGGTCATAATATCAAAGCGGCTGAGAAAATTTTTGAGTTGGCCAAGGATTACGATAAACCTGTCTTGTTACACTTCAACACGATCAAAGGCAAGGGACTACCTGAAGCTGAAGCCAATCCAACGAAATATCATCAAGTTTCCCCTGCTGGTGAGAAAAAAGCACGAACTTGGAGCGAGGCGGCCTCACAAATCGCTGAAGAGTTGGCAATGAACGATAACAGGATAGTATGCTTTACTGCGGCAATGGTTACGGGGGTTAAGCTCGAAAAGTTTGCTCGTGAATTTCCTGATAGATTCTTTGATGTCGGTATAGCTGAAAGTCATATGCTCACAATGGCGGCTGGATTAGCTGCTGGAGGAATGAGGCCGTGGGTTTTTATTTACTCAACGTTTCTGCAAAGGGCAATGGATCAATTAATGCACGATATAGCTTTACAAAATTTGCCGGTCGTCATGATGGTAGATCGTGCTGGCTTGGCTGGATCTGATGGTGATACACACCAAGGCTTGCTGGATATTCCGTGGGGACGCGCTATTCCTAACCTTGAAATTTACGCTCCGTGCGACGAGGCTACGCTTAAAGACGCTATGTTGATCGCCTCAAAACGCGATGGCCCGACTTTAATTCGTTACCCACGAGGCGCAATACCTGGTGAAAATTTCGCTTCCTTGGTTCATGATGAAGCTATTGTGAAAATTTATGACGGTGAAGAATGGGCGTTGCTTGGTCATGGTCCCTCAGTTATAACTATGATTGAGACTCGTGAAAAAGCCACAATCAAACCTGCCGTGTATGACGTGAGACGAATTAAGCCGCTTGATGATGAAATGCTTGAAGATATTTTGACGCGTTACAAAACTATCGCAACCCTTGAGGAAAATTATATGCCTGGTGGACTCGGTGAAGCCGTCGGAGCGAAAATTGCTGAGGGAAATCACAACGTTAGATTAATGCGTTTTGGAGTGCCTGATGTTTGTGTGAAACATGCAACCCAATCACAACAACGAGAACTTTACGGCTTGACCCCGGAAAATATTTTACGTCGCTATGAAGAACAAAGAACGCTTGGATAAATTATTGCCTGAACTTGGACTTGTTGAAACGAGGAATAAGGCTCAATCGTTAATTATGGCCGGAAAAGTTAGAGTTAATGGCCAAGTTGTTACGAAAGCCGGGACAATGTACGAACGCAACGCAGCTATAACTCTTGATGAAGTTCCCAAGTGGGCAGGACGTGGAGCGCATAAATTACTACGTGCGTTTGATGTCTTCAACCTAAACATAGCCGGAAAAGTTTGCGCGGATTTTGGAGCTTCAACAGGAGGCTTCACTGATGTAATGCTTGAGAATGGCGCTATAAAAGTTTACGCTATTGACGTTGGTTACGGGCAATTAATCTGGCGGCTTGCGAATGATTCAAGAGTCGTTGTCATGGATCGAACTAACGCAAGATATTTGACACGTGAGAATTTCCCGGAGGTCATAGAGTTTGCAGGTTGTGATGTCTCGTTTATATCGGTTAAGTTGATTCTTCCGGTGCTTGATGAAGTTGTTCACGACGAGGCAGTAATCTTAATCAAACCTCAATTTGAAGCGGGGCGTGAGAAAATTTCGCATGGAGTTATTAAGGATAAAGCTATACATGTTGAAGTCTTAGAGAACGTCACTGAATTTATCAGAACGCAGACAAAGTTTCATATAGCCGGCTTAACTTACTCCCCGATAACAGGCGCGGAAGGCAACATTGAATTTCTATGCCGCATTACACACAATGAAAGCAACGTAAATTTTGATGTCAATGATATAGTAAGCGAAGCTCACGAAAATTTTGAGAGGTGATTGAAGCAGGAATGACACATGAAGAATTACTTACGCAAGCATTGGCTCATGATGATTACGAACTCACAGCAAACTTGTTAAGCCTGAAAACAGACGTGGACTTTAAGGTAGATGACAAGTACACACTTCTGACTTATTACTATTTTGTCTCTCAAGATAACAACAGAGAACTCGATCCCAGAATCATAGAGGCATTAATGCAAGCTGGAGCTGATTATCGTGAAGCGTTCTTTTTGGGAGTTAGAACGGACGACAAGAATTTTCTAACACTGTTAATTGAGAACGGGGCTGACGTTAATATGCGCTATGGAGGTTTCTCGCCACTTTCTGTAGCAATGATGGAGTCGAATGACGCAACGATCAATATCTCAATGATAGAATTTTTGGCCAAGAATGGTGCAGACGTAAACGAGTTGTTTAGCACAGAGGACGAAACAATCGCCACACCGCTGAACGTTTCAATAGCTATTGATAGGCCTGACATTGCACGAATATTAATCAAGTATGGCGCTGACGTGAATCGCTTGGATAGTAGAGCCAGGACTCCATTGTTTTACGCGGCTGTAACAAGCAACAAAATTCTACGAACGTTATTATCGGCGGGAGCTGATCCAAACAAAAAAGGCCAAGGAGGACGCACACCGTTAATGTTGGCACTGATGGACGGAGAGAGTGAAGGCGCAATTATTAAGAGCCTGCTGGAGTTCG
>CAJOGG010000093.1:0-1045 GCA_905234205.1 uncultured Synergistales bacterium
TGTCATTCTCAAGGAATTGTGCAAGCTCATCGGGAAATTCTCCCAACGTTTCGGCGTTCTCAACAACGATTGCTTCACGTTCAACGAATAGTCCCGGGGTTATGACGTTCTCAAATAATTTCGGCCAAGTTTCAAAAGTATGAGCGTCGTATTTGCCATTAAGGGGCCAACCGTTTTTAGCAAGCTCACGTAATTTTTCGCCTATTTGACGACGTTGTGCTTCAGAGTACTCAATAGCGATTAAGTGCGGCATGATTTCACCTCACACGTTATTATACAAAAATGACGGCCAAGCGTTATGCCTGACCGCCAATAAATTATTATCAAGTATTATTCTGAATCGCTGTCTGAAATATCAAGTATTCCGTCTTCGTTGTCTAGTTCGTCTTCAGGCTCTTCACCTGGAACTAATGGCGGTAACTCTTCGTCACCGTGAGTCATTTCTGAAGTCTCTGGCACAAAGCCTATACCCTTATTAACTTCCGACATTATGGCCTTCATGATCTCGTCCTGCAAAGTTTTGTTTTCGGATAAGAATTTCGCCACAGCCTCTTTGCCTTGGCCAAGTGTTTCGCCTTTGTAAGCAAGCCAAGCTCCCTTCTTGTTTATGACTCCGTAGTCAATCGCCATATCAACAACAGCGACTCCAGTCGGGATTCCTTTACCGTAAATCAAACTCGTGTGTGCAACTCTGAACGGTGGCGCAAGTTTATTCTTCACGACCTTCAAATAAAGTTCATGCCCTATAGTTACGTCGCCCTTCTCAAGTTTTTTGCCTCGTCTTACTTCAAGTCTCACTGACGCATAGAATTTCAAAGCTCTTCCGCCCGTAGTTGTCTCGCTTGGCCCAGGAGCATATCCTGTTGAGATCATTGCGCGCAACTGGTTAATGAATACGACTATACAATTAGTCTTTGAGATTATCGACGCTAAACGCCTTAACGAGTACGACATCAAACGAGCTTGCAAACCTAGTTGACTTTCACCGATCCGCCCGTCAATTTCTGCTTGAGGAGTTAGAGCCGCAACCGAGTCCACCACGACA
>CAJOGG010000093.1:1178-11165 GCA_905234205.1 uncultured Synergistales bacterium
CTTCTGCAATAGCACACAAAGCTATCGTAGTCTTTCCAGAACCTTCAGGCCCAAATATCTCAACTATACGTCCCTTAGGATAACCGCCGATCCCTAACGCGACATCAAGCGGCAAAACTCCTGTGGGGCTAACGTCAACATTCTTCTTGGCCGTGTCACCAAGCCTCATGATCGCTCCGTCCCCAAACTTGCTGCGAATATCTCCTATTGCTTCCTCTAAAATTTGTTCCTTCGTCTGTGCTGCTTTCTTAACAGCTTTTGCCAAGTTAATTCCTCCAGTTCTCCCACTTGTCTATAATTTCTCGCAGATAGTCATCAAGTTTTTCGTTGGCCATATTCGTTATTTCGTCAGGTATCCCGTAAAAGCCTTCTGCAATCGAACAAGCTATAGCCGTGAGTGTATCAGAATCTCCGCTTAATGATACAGCACTCCTCGCAACGTCCTCAAAGTTTTCGCCTGCAAGAAATGCCGTGATAGCTTCCGGAACAGTTTGCTGACATGATTCAACGTGATGGTAAGTTTTTCGAATATCGTCAAGACTCCGTGAGAGATCGTAATAATATTTCTCGCAAATGTAATTCTTAATTTCGTCTTTGCTTTTTCCTGTACGTGCTAGAAATATTGCCCCCGCTGTTGCCTTTGCTCCTCGTATGCCTTCAGGACTGTTATGCGAGATTCGTGAACTAGCCGCCGCAAAATTTTCAACGCTCTCTAAATCGTCAAACGCCCACGCAACTGGAGAGACTCTCATAGCTGAACCATTTCCCCAACTGTTATAAGGAGCGGGATTCATCTTCATCAGCCAATAATAAAATCTGCTTCCATAACCTGCCCTTGGATATAAGCGTCCGAACTCCTGCATTGAAGTTATGGCCTGTTTCTCAAAGTCTGACTCGCTGACATTATCGCCCTTATGTGGCATGACCTTCATTAACGCGTCTGCTACTGCTAGAGTCATAACGGAGTCGTCAGTGAAGTATGAGTTTTCGGAAATTAATTGATACTTACGGCTGTAAGCTGCTTCACGATGTTGATCGAACTCAAACGGGCTCCCGACTATGTCCCCTATAACTGCTCCTAACATTTTTGTGGATTAACCCTCCCAAGGTCTTACATGTTTGACTGCTTCGGCTTGAGAGATTCGCGCGTCGTTGTTATCAATATCAATCAACATGTATTTATCGTTGCCCATTCCTAACTCTTTCATGTAAGAAAGTTGACGATGTCCGTGACGTGATTCGATTCTCTCAACTAAAGCCGCGTGATAATTTTCCGGCATTGCATAGACTAAATCAACACTAGCCTGATCGACAGCCAATATATCAAGTGAAGCAAGTATTCCAACGTTAGGGGTAACAACTGGTTCGGCCGCAACACCTTCACAGTCACAAGACACTGACATATTACGCATGACGTTAATATATGCTACGTTTTTGCCAAAATGATCAATTGTCGCCTTAGTTGATTCTGTCATTCGCTCCATAAATTCCTCTTCGCAAATATCCCATTGATTAGGCTGACCGGGTGTTGTGTGAATCATTGCTTTTCCGATACGACCATCAGCGCAGCCTATGCCGATGTTTTTGTCAGAGCCTCCGAAGCCTCCCATAGCGTGGCCTTTGAAGTGAGTTAATGCGAGCAGCGAATCATAATTCAACATGTTTACGCCAACCGACATTTTTGTGAACCACTTGCCGCCCTTGACAGGTAACAAAGCTGTTCCGCGTTCGTCCATAATATCGACCGTGGCAAAATCCCAGCCGTTAGTCTTGATGGCCTCTCTATGTAAATCTGTGGTATAACGTCCGCCTTCGTAGTAAGCATTAGTCTCGACAATGTGAGCGCCTGGTAAATCTTTCGTGATTAACTCCTTAACCCAAGGTCTAGGGATAATATTTGGGCCATGAGGTTCGCCTGTATGAAGCTTAATTGCAACTTTGCCGGTGATGTGTTGATTGATTCGCGCGTAAATTTTTCTCAAGCCCTCTGCTGATAAGTCGCGTGTGAAATATACGATTGCCTCATTTCCTGAACGCTTGCTATACGGAATGTATTTGTCGCCGTCTTTTCCTGGTAACATTATAAGTTTTCCTCCTGATAAAATTTTTGTGAAGTGTATGAGATTGGCGCGCCCAAGGAGATTCGGACTCCTGACCTTCAACTCCGGAGGTTGAGGCTCTATCCACTGAGCTACGGACGCAGCGTGAGAATTATATCATGTAAGGAATAACAGGGAGCCCCTACAAACCCCCCTGTGCTATTTTCGTGAAGAAGTCAATGAATTTTTCCGCGTACAATCCGTAAAGAAAACTCCCTACAGCAAGAACATACAATGGAAGCAACATTTGCCAGCCTGGATCTTTAACACCCTCGTTAGCAGTCTTGAAATCAAAATTTTTCCCGGGCATTATGAATATACTAAAGATAGAAAATATATACAACACCGTCAACACAGCAGAGATAGCTAACATTGCTATACCTATGTGTCCAAGTGGATAAAAAGCCGCGCAAGCCGTCCCAAGTTGCCATTTCCCCATAAAGCCAGCGCTAGGAGGAAGACCGCACAAGGCCAAGCCCGAAATTAATAACGCAATGGAAGTTTTAGGCATTCCCAAGCCGATCCCTCGCATGTCAAATAAATATTCGCGTTTAGTCTGACATAAGATAGCTCCGGCGCAGAAGAACAAGTTAATCTTCATGACCGCGTGTCCTCCCATGTGAGTTAGTGCCCCAACAAGTCCTTCAGGAGTCAATAACAATACCCCTAACACGAATAGTTGAGTACGCAAAACGCCGCTTCAAGTGTTGAGTCGCAAGCGCCATTGATGAGCCATACACTATAGTGATACATGCAAGACCGAAAGCCGCCCATTGTGCCCACGTCCCAGCGAGTGAAGCAGGCTCGAACACGTACCAGGTTAAACGAATTATCGCGAAGACTCCAGCTTTGACGACCGCAACAGCATGCAACAGAGCTGTAACAGGTGTAGGAGCTACCGACGCGCTAGGAAGCCACGAATGAAACGGGAACACAGCAGCTTTTACTCCGAAGCCAAGAAATCCTAAGAACCACGCCCACAAAAGCATGTTGCTAGGTTTATCAGGGGATACAATCAACGTACCGCCCATCTTGAAAATTTCGCCAGCACCTTGGGACATTGCATAAGTAAGAGCGATAAATGCACACGCAGCCCCGCCAACCGAATAAATCAAATATTTTCGTCCAGCGTATCTTCCTCGGCCGTCCATCTCATGCATGACTAAAGGCAACGTTGTCAAAGTCATTAACTCGTAGAACAAATACAGCGTCAATAAATCTGAAGAAAGCGCAATCCCCGCAACTACCCCATAAGTTAATACGAACCATGCAAAAAATGAAGTCTCCCTGTGTTCGTGATTCATGTACTCAAAAGCATAAAGAGTAGTCAACGGCCATAGAACAGCTATCAAAACAGCAAAGACCATTCCAAGACCGTCAAGCCTCAATGCAAACGCAGCTTTCTCTGAAAACCTGAACAACGTCAAAGTATTCGCAGGAGGATCAAGAACTAGCAGCAAAATTATTAATGTGTTGAAGAGTACCGCGCCTTCCGTGAAGATGTTACGAGATTTACGGCTAGGAAAATTTATCGTGGTTATCAATAACGCCGCGAGCGCAGGAATTAATATCGGGAACAACAAAAATTTTTCATTCATGAATTACTCATTCCTCCTAACGTCATTATTTTAATCTAGTTCTGTCAGGGTGTTCGCCTCCCCAACCTAATGGCGGCATGTTCTCAATGCGTGAAACGTCCTCGGAGTCAATCTCAAAATCAAAGCACGCAAAATTCTCTCGCATTCTCTCAATCGAACTGGCTTTCACTAATGGCATGACACCTTCTTGAATGCAGAAGCGTATACAAATTTGTGCGAGACTCACGTTATATTTCTTGGCCAAGGAGATTAATAACTCGTCAGAAAAAATCCTCCCACGCGCTAATGGACTCCAAGCCTGCAATAAAATCTTGTGCTCACGATAAAAATTTCGAGCTGTGCGAGCGCGGGCACGACCTTACAATTTTTGAGAATAATATCAGCGTGATAAGGCAAAAAATTACTCAACCCAAGAGCTTTGATCTTACCCTTTGAATATAATTCTTCCAATGCGCGCCAAGTCTCAAGGTTAATTTCCGGATCCATATTCGGCCAATGAATGAAATACGCGTCAAGATAATCAGTTTCGAGTCTCTCAAGCGTGCGTGTAAAAGCTGCCTTTGCATTCTCATAACCTGCTTCATCTTTCCAGAGCTTGGAGGCTATGAAAATTTTCTCTCGTTGCGTCCCTGTTGCTTTCATTGCTGCGGGGATTGCTTCCTCGTTGCCATAAAAAGACGCCGTGTCAAAATATTCAAAGCCTGCTTTCATTGCAAGCGTTATCGAATCAACATCAGCTTTGTACGTCCCGAAACCTATAGCAGGAAATTTGAGGCCGCTATTTAGTGTCAAGGTCTTCATGCTAGTTCTCTCCTTACTCAAATGATAAATTCCTGTGTGAGGACTCAATCTTTTAACATAATATGCAAAAAAGTGTTAGAGATATTTTAATGAATTTTTCGTGAAAGTTTGACAGATTTTAATTAGCGGTGTAAAATTCCGGCTCAATGCAATTCAGATATATATTGTACCAGTTAGAGACAATATCTTTTCTAATACTTTTCAGTGATCACAACAGCCGGGGGTCCTGAGATCCCCAGCTTGCAACCTTTCCTATAACGTTTGTGATAAGCTACTTATTTAAGAAGGCGTTTACCCTGTCTTTCACGTGTGATCCGTCGGCGAGTCCTTTTGCTTTACTCATTACGGCTTTCATTAATTTGCCCATGTCTTTTGGTGACGAAGCGTTAATTTCCTGTGCGGCTTGTGAGATTATTGCGTCAAGTTCGTCGTCGCTCATTTGTTTTGGTAAATATGGCTCAAGAATTTTTATCTCGGCCAACTCTGACTCGGCTCTATCGTTTGCGCCTCCGGCTTTGTATTGTTCTGCGGCGTCCTTACGTTGTTTTATGAGCCTGCGTATAACCGTGTGAACGTCATCGTCAGTTATTTCGAATCCCTTGCCTTTATCAGCTTGCAATTTCTGTAACTCGGCCTTCAGCATTCTTAACGTAGAGAGTTTTGCTTCTGCGTGTTCTTTCATTGCTTGGGTTAAATCGTGGGTTATGTCTTGTACTAACATGATAAATAAATTCCTCCTAACAAAAAGGGAGCCCGTTAAAGCCCCCTTGCCTTAATGATTACATTGGGTTTCTGTGTCGCATACTTTTACGTTTACGGGCAGCTTCTGCGCGTTTGATCTTCTTTGCATCGCTGGGTTTCTCGTAATGTTCACGTTTACGTGCTTCACGAAGTGTTCCTACTCTTGCTACTTCACGTTTGAATCGCCTGAGGGTATCCTCGAGAGACTCTCCGTCCTTACGGGTTACTGTCGTCATGTTACTATTCCCTCCCTTCGGATTCTATAAAGCGTCAAACGATTAGCCCGGGGGCCAACCGAGATTACGTCCTGCCAACAAATGTAAATGCAAATGTGGGACCGTTTGTCCGCCTTGTTCGCCAGTGTTGATTACCATTCTGTAACCGTCCTTCTCGAGGCCAAGTTCGCGGGCAACATTCACAGCACCAGTCATCAAATCACTCCAAACGCCCCTATCATCAACGGCAGCCGAGGAAGTGTAATGAGCCTTTGGAATTATCAATACGTGCACAGGAGCTTGCGGGTTAAGATCCTTGAATGCTACGACTTTATCATCATTGTAGACAAAATCAGTGGGGATTTCTCCGTTAGCTATCTTGCAGAAAATACAATCACTCAAAATTTTTTGCCTCCTAGAATTGACACGGAGAATTTTACAATATAATCAAGTTATTCACAATTAAGAATATACGTACTTTTTTGCGGAGACATATTATTTGCCAAAGGTGTTAATGTTGTGATATAAATCAAGAAAAATTTTCCATGAAAGGATTTGATTAATAATATGGAAATGTATTTAGCGGCGTTAAAGGACTTGATTCTTCAGTCAGGTTTCTTCGGCCTCACTACGGGAAATATTATCATGCTCGTAGTGTCGTTCGTGTTGCTTTACTTGGCTATAGGGAAGGGCTTTGAGCCACTGTTGCTTGTTCCTATTGCGTTTGGTTGCTTGCTTGTGAACCTGCCTCTTTCAGGAATCTGGGACGAGTATAACGCCACTACACACACGATAGGTTTCTTGCGTTCACTTTATTACGGCGCAGAGTTTGAGATTTACCCGATCTTGATCTTCTTGGGAATCGGAGCCATGACGGATTTTGCCCCATTAATTGCTAACCCTATCACATTCTTGCTTGGAGCTGCTGCACAGTTCGGAGTTTTCGTTGCGTTCATCGGAGCTAACTGGCTTGGAGCACTCACAAACGGCCTCGTATCCTTCAACATTAAAGAAGCTGCAAGTATCGCAATTATCGGAGGCGCGGACGGCCCCACGAGTATTTACTTAACAGTTATGCTTGGCCATACTCAAATCTTGGGCGCTGTAGCTGTTGCTGCATATAGCTATATGTCATTAGTGCCTATGATTCAGCCTCCTGTAATCAAGCTCATGACCACAAAGAAGGACCGCGGAATTATCATGGGACAGCTTCGTCCAGTTTCAAAGCGCGAGAAAATTTTGTTCCCGATTATCTGCACGGTTGTATCAGGCTTAATTCTTCCGGCTTGTGTGCCACTTGTAGGAACGTTGATGTTCGGAAACTTGTTGAGAGAATGCGGCGTAACTGAAAGACTTAGCAATACTGCACAGAACGAACTCATGAACATAGTAACGATCTTCTTGGCCTTGTCAGTCGGTTCAACAATGGCGGCTGATAAATTCTTGACGGTCGGAACACTTGCTATTATCTGTCTTGGACTCGTGGCATTTGCTTTCTCAACATTCGGCGGACTCGTTTTCGGTCAGATTATGAAAGTTTTGTCAGGTGGAAAGATTAACCCGATGATCGGTGCTGCTGGAGTCTCTGCTGTACCTATGGCGGCTCGTGTAGTTCAAAGAGTTGTACAACAGGAATATCCCGGCCACTTCTTACTCATGCACGCAATGGGACCAAACGTCGCTGGCGTTATCGGAACTGCTGTAGCTGCGGGAGTTATGCTTACACTTTTATCACGTTAAGAAATTCATAACTGCAATGCGTATTCAATGGGCATGTTTCGTAATGAGATATGCTCATTAATTTTATGGAGGAGGGAAAAATTTATGGCGTATTATGTTGGAGTCGACATTGGCGGGACGAATATAAAAACGGGCGTTGTAGATTCGTCGGGAAATATTTTGGGGGAGTCAAGCGTTCCTACTGGTGCAGATCGTCATCAAGAAGTTGTGCTGCTGGATATATTGCAAACGGTTAAGGATTCAATAGCTGCTGCAAAAGTTGACGAGCGGGAAATAAAAGCTGTGGGTGTTGGATCGCCTGGCATGATTGACTACGAAAAAGGAATAGTTATTCGTAACTTCAATCTCAACTGGGAAAATTTCTACATAGCTGACTTAATGAGCGAGGCTCTAAAAGTTCCTGTGAGGCTTGCAAACGATGCTGACGCGGCTGCACTTGGTGAAGTTGTTGCTGGGAGTGCAAAGGGTGCTAAAAGCGCAATGATCATAACCCTAGGGACTGGAGTAGGCTCCGGCTACGTAATCAACGAAAAAATCTTCAGGGGCTGCGAATGGGGCCATATGGTAATCGTACACAACGGCAGAAAATGCACTTGCGGGAGAAACGGCTGCTTTGAGGCTTATTGCTCTGCTACAGGCTTGATAAATTCCACCAAACAAGCTATCAACGAACACCCCGACGGAATTTTGGCAAGTATCGCTAAAGAAGAAGGCGTTGTGAGTGGTCACACGATATTTGATGCTGCGGACAAGGGCGACGAGATTTCTGCAAAAGTCATTGACGAATACATAAGCGCATTAGCTTGCGGACTCGTGAACTTGATTAACGGTTTACAGCCTGAAGTCGTGAGCATAGGCGGAGGGATTGGCAAACAGGGCGAGAGGTTACTAGTTCCGTTGCGCGAAAAAGTTTACGCTGAAGTCTTCAAAGGAATACCACACCCCAAAATCGTGATCTGCACACTTGGCTATAAAGCTGGATTAATCGGCGCGGCTATGTCAGTGAGAGATATTTAACGAGAACAAAAAGCACCCGGAGTTTCGAGTACACGTTTCTTCGAGTGCTGCATTATTTACATTTCACAAAATAAGGTTAAAATTAGTCAAGTTTTTAATGAAGGGAGAATTAATTACTCATGCAATATAAAGATTACTATAAAATTTTAGGTGTATCACGGGACGCAAAACCTGATGATATTCGTAAGGCATATAGAAAGTTAGCTAAACAATATCACCCTGATGTAAATAAAGCGGCTGATGCTGAAGAAAAATATAAAGAGATTAACGAAGCTTATGAAGTTCTAAAAGATCCTGACAAGCGGCAAAAATATGACACTCTAGGAATGAATTGGCAGAGCGGCCAAGATTTTACACCTCCTCCAGGCTGGCAACATGTAGATTTTGGAGGCAACGTGGGAGATTTTGGCGGAGGCTTCAGCGATTTCTTCCAGACTTTATTTGGAAACACCGGCGGAGAATTTGACAGGTTCGGGGATATTTTTTCAGGCGCAAGAAGTTCACGCGGTAGACGCCCTATGAAACGAGATACTGAAGTTGACTTGACGCTATCACTTGAGAACGCTGTGAAAGGCGGAGTACATGATCTCGTGCTAAATGGCTCAAAGGGTAAACGCACAATAAGCACACGACTCCCCAAAGGAATAACCGAGGGCAGCCAAATAAAGCTTGCAGGAAAATCCGAGGGGGGCGGAGATATTCTGATCAACATTCACATTGCGCCGCATAAAATTTTTGAGGTCAACCAGCACGATTTAACGCGAGATTTCACTGTTCCAGTATGGCAAGCAGTGTTGGGCCAAGATATTAGCGTAGAGACTCTTGAAGGCCAAGTTACAATCAAGATGCCTCCAGGAATACAAGACGGCCAGAAATTGCGCTTACGAGGCAAGGGAATGCCAAAGCGTGACGGGACTAACGGGGACTTATACGTGAGGATTCGTGTAGAGATACCGCGACATTTAACAAGTAAGCAAAAAGATTTATGGGAGGAACTAGCGAAACTAGGGTAAAATATTCACAAGTCCACTAAATCATAAAGGGGGAGAATAATTTGCGCTCAAAAGTTTTTAACGTGCCTAACACTTTAAGTTTGCTCCGGGTATTTCTTGCGCCTCTAGTCCTGCTGTTCTTGTCATTGAAGATTGACGTGAAATTTGTATCTTTCTTGCCTGAAGTGAGCTGGGGCGATGTGATTGCGGCCATAGTGTTTATTATTGCTTCGTTGACAGACGCATTTGATGGTTATATCGCTAGACGTGATCATCTCGTTACTAACTTGGGAAAATTTATTGACCCCTTGGCCGATAAAGTGCTAGTGATTGCGGCTATGTTGGCATTGATTGAGCTGCAGAGATTGCCGGCCTGGATCGTAATGGTGATAATAACGCGTGAATTTGTTGTTACGGGCTTGAGACTTGTAGCTGCTGCTGAAGGAGTAGTTATAGCTGCGTCAAAGGGAGGAAAGCTCAAGACGGTGTGTCAGATTATTGCGCTCATAATGCTTATACTTAACATACCTGGCGGAATGATTTTAATGTGGCTAGCAATGATTCTCACAGTGTGGTCAGGAATGGAATATTTAATCAAGGGTAGCAAAATTATAACTGGTGAATAAGTTTGTAGCAAAGGCACATCTCGTAAAGGGGTGTGCTATTTCTGCAAACGAAAAATCCTGGAGCAAAACTCCAGAATCTTCTCTCCCCTTCTTGATGATTACCTTATCACTATTTATTGATGGAGCGGAAGACGGGATTTGAACCCGCGACCCCAACC